>JBGTNV010000033.1:0-13182 GCA_041742875.1 Saccharimonadales bacterium (SeqCode)
GCTGCAGTGCCGCCTCGACAAGCGGCTTACGGCGGCCGCGTGCCACTCCGTTGATTTCTAGCGGCAAGGCAACATTCTGGTAACAGGTCTGGTTGCCTTCAATAAAAAACGACTGGAATACAAACCCCAGGTCACGGGCGCGGAACCGGTCCATGCTCTTGCGGCTCAGGCCGCTCAATGGTCTGCCTTTGATGTAAATATCGCCGTCCGTCGGCCGGTCAAGACCGCCCATCAAGTGCATCAGAGTCGATTTGCCGGAACCGCTTTTGCCGGTAATCGCAACGGTCGCACCAAGCGGAATTTGAAAACTGACACCCCGCAACGCCTGGAACGCTCCGGACTTTTTGCCGTATACTTTTGTAACCTCACGCGCCTCTATCATTTCTCTATCATACCATTTGCGCCGCCTGAAAGCAGTGAAAACTGTACTACTTTTTAGTTCGCTTTGGTTTGGCAGAAGTTGACGCAGCTTTGTCGGATGCGTACGATTCATCGGACTCAGCAAGCACGGCAGATACGGTTGCCGGAGCAGCAGAAGGCGTATTGTATTGCGGTTTGCGGCGCAGCGGCCACAGCGACCGGATCATCATGCCGACACCGAACCACACGACTGCCAACAGAACAAAAAAGCTAAGTACCGGCACATGGTACAGCACCAGCAAGAGCATCGACCCTGTCAGCATGATCAGCAAGGCATTAGTATTCCAGTTACTGCGGCGTAACACCAGCCGACCCGCCAGGTACGCGGCGAACGGCCCCGCCAGGAACAGTATTGCCAACCAAATCAGCAGTGCCAACAAGCCGAGCGGCAAACCGACGACGGTCAGCATCAAGATACCGATACCGACCGGCACCGCGATACTGGCAACCAGGCCGATTAACAGCGTCCGGCCCGGCGACCGCAGCGCAGTACCGGTTACCGAACGGAACACACCGGGTACCATCATCACTAACAGCATCGAAGTCAGAAGCATGGCCAGGAGCGCGAATAGCCGTACGCCATCAAACCAGCCGTCATCGCGGCTATCCTCTGCCGGACGCTGCTCGCGATCGACCCTTCCGCCTACCTGCGCCCCTTGGTCGCGCCGTATATCCTGGTCACTGGTATAGGCTATATTGCCTGCCACATTGGCATTATCGCCAAGTGACAGGCGGTTGGATTGTGTATCGACATTGCGCCCGACCTGACCGTTGACGTATACACTTTCACCGGCAGCTTGCAGATCACGGCCGATCGTACCCTCCACTTGCACATCAGATGCAGCAGCACTGACATCGCGGTCAATGCGCGAATCAGAGGCTATCCGCACACGCTCGGCGGCAGCGCTGACGCTGCCGCCGACCGTACCGCCGATAACCGCATTCTGGGCCGCCACACGGACATCGCCATCTACCGTGCCCTCCACCCGGATATTTTGAGCCATACAAATAACATCACCTTGCACCCGGCCGGTAATCGTTACATTTTGCCCGGCACAGAAGACATCACCCTGTATTTCGCCGCGGATATCGATCTGGCGTCCGCTGGTAAATATCGTCTTCCCGACCACCATGCCTTCGCTGATATTCGTCATATCGTGGTTTTGGCCGTTGTGCGCTTGCGCGGCTACCGCCCATCCGAGAATCGGCACAGCCGCCAGCAGCCCTATCGGTAAGAGTTTGGTCCGGTTCATGGTAACCTCCTTGGCGTGTGCCGCGCTAGAACTAGTCTTGTACTTTTAATTGTACACCTGACCTAACAGCAATTACAGCAAATGGAAACTTTAACCGTTTCCAGCCGCCAGAGGCGTCATACCTCAGTTTGGCGGCCGGATTTCAGCAGCCGGGCAAACCAAAGCAACTCGTCGTAGAGCATTTGCAGGTTTCTTTCGTAACGCCCAGCCAGCTCCGGTTTGATGGCCCCCGATTCATCGAACATATCTTGTACCCGCGGGAAATAAACGTCCCAAGACATCGTTACCAGGCCGGACTCGCGCACTGCCGGCACGAGCGATTCGACCGCCCGCACACCTCCCCAACCGCCATTGCTGACACCGGCAAATGCCACCGGCTTGTGGCTATATGTCGCCAGCTCGCTATCCAACATACGCTTGAGCGAACCAGGAAAACTATGGTTATATTCGGGCGTAACGATGAAAAACGCGTCTGCCTTTTCGGTAATTGCCGTATATCGCGGATCTTTGCCCTCGGGATCGTTGCCATCGCCCGGAAACGAAAAATCCTTCGGATCAACAAAAACTACTTCTACGCCAGGCTGCCGGCGGCCGAACTCAGCTATGTAGCGGGCAGCTTTGATCGATTCGCGTTTCTCACGGGTGGTGCCTACTAGTACGGCTAGTAGGATTGGTTCATCCATATGTACAATATCTTCCATAACTCTATAACAGTACCATGGCCGATGGTAATCCAGTGAAACGAAAAGTACATATGGATCGGTGCTTGACCGGAATTTACAGTAACGCTACGTTGCCGGCTTCCTCATCCTCCGCGCTTTCATCCGCAGTATCATCGCCGGCCTCAAGCAACTCAAGCCCTTTAATCCTCGGCATGCTGGCCTGGCCGATGTGGCCCTGCATGCTGCCGATAATATTAGCGGTACCGAGCAGCAGCATCTGAACCTGCTTTTGGCGCTGGGCCCAGATTTTTTCGTAGGCAATGCGTTCTTTTTGCACCTGGATGCTCATCTCCTGGTAGGTTTCAACCATTGATTCTACCTGTTGAACAAACTCGTGTGAAGTCACAAAGTTGTACAGTGCGTCGGCTTTGTCGCCGCGGTTTTGGGCCAGTGCTTTTTGCCGGCCGGCATCGAGCAGGCTCTTGCGTAACAACGACGCCATGACGATGGCCATCGGCGGTTTACAAATCCAGACATTGTGCAGCTGCCCCATATCCTGCCCGATCTGCTTTGGCATGACTTCTGTCACGATGATGGCAATATTGGCCTTTTCGGCGCGTAAATCCTCCTTGAGCTTCGGAATCCAGCCGTCGGTCCAGTTTTTGGTACGTTTGATTTCCCAGAGCATTACTCCGCAATCGGCACCGCGGCCGTTGCGGACACAGTGGCGTATGTCACCGCCGCGCACGCCTTTGGCAACCGGTTCGATAGCATCGTCGCGAAAGGCGTCGGTAAGCGCCCGCTCCAGGTCCAGCTCCATTATCTCGCCTTGCAGTTGCTGGCTGCGTTGTGAAGCTGCGGCTCTGCGCTGGGCTTCGTCGAGGGCTTTTTGCAGGTCAATGATGGTCTTTTCCTTAGCCGCGAGATTCAGGCGCTGCTTTTCGTCGGCAGCTTTTTGGACTTCGTCGCGGATCTTGCTTTCTTCGGCCGCCAGTTTTTTCTGAGCGTCCAGTTCGGCCTCAGCCCGGGCCTTTTTTTCCTCGCGCAAGCTTTGCATCTGGCTGGCTAACTGCTCGCGCAGTTCTTTGCTGTTTTGCTTCTCGTTTTCGGCGTCTTCGCGCAGTGACTTTACCAGCATTTCGGCCTGCATGGCCTGCTTCTTCCGGGTATTAGCAGCTTCCTGCTCCAGCCGCCGCCTGGCAATCTCCAACTCGGCTTTGGCCTGGTCGGCCAGCAAGGTTTTCTCGCCCTCCAGTTTTTTGCGCACTAATTCCTGGGCCGCCTCGCGTTCCTGCTTGGCGGCTGCTTCCGCTTCGGCCTTAACCCGTTCCAGCTCGGCGGCATGCGACTTGCGGCTCGATTCAAGCACCCGGGCCTCTATCTGCTGTTGGATCTGACTGGTCAGTGCCGCCGACACCTCTATTTCCACACCACATTCATTACAAATTATTACACTCATATTCGCCCTCTGCCTCTAATAGTCTCCATAGTATACCGCGCATATCCGCCCGGTACTACAAACCCTGACCCGTATGCACTTTTTCCTTCCCGGGGCACGCTCCGCGCGGCGTGGCCTGCGGCCACTCCGGCTGCACTCGGCAGTCCAGTCCCCGGTAAGAAAAAAGTGCATGCGAGTCAGCTACAAACCGCCGGCCGCACCGAAGCCGATTCCGGTTACTTGCAGCCAAAAAAACCTGTACACTAGAGGGTGCCAGGATAATAAAGGAGACCTTATATGAATCCAACGAACACAGATGACTCATCCGCCAAACTGGAAGGAACCACACTCAGCGCGTTCGCGCCCGCCGATTCCGTCATGGAAATGCAAACTATCGACACGATCGAAGGCACCGGTGACACCGTACAACCCGGCGCTACTATCACCGCTCATTACACCGGCGCGCTTTGCAGAGACGGCACCATATTCCAGAGCTCACACGATACAGGCCGGCCTATTACCTTCGGCCTCGACCAGGTCATTGCCGGCTGGCGCGAGGGCGTCCCCGGTATGCGCGTCGGCGACACCCGCCGCCTGATCATCCCGGCTGCCAAAGCTTACGGCGCTCAGTCGCCGGCACCTAATATACCGGCCAATTCCGACTTGGTATTCGATATCGAACTCGTCGGCATCGAGTAGCCGGCTTAAAGTTCGGGGCTACCTTGACTTTGGCCTTGACACTAACTTTGACATTGAAAGCCGCACACCTAACCCAATCAACACAAAGGAGCACACTATGGACCAAGTCAGCCAATCCAGTCTGGAACTGAACTACCTCACCCCGACTGTAGTTACGGACGGCAACAGCATTTTCATCAGCAATGAAGGGGATGTCCCGACCATCACGTTTTTCCAAATCCGCAAGCAAACCGGCCAGACCCTTCACGCCGACGCCGTTGCCAGCATCCGCATGAACAGTATCGACGACCTGCGCAACTTCCAGAAAAGCATCGACGAAGCCATCCGCAACCACACCTCCCGCGAAAAGTGACACCTGTATATTGCCAATATAGCCGTTGAGCCACCGAACACAAAATTGATCGACCGCGTTAGCCGATTGAAATATGCGAGTCAGCCGTAACGATAATATGATCGAACAGCTGGATACCCAGCAGCTTCCCAGCCGCGCGTAACCGTTCAGTCACCTCGATATCCGGTTGGCTCGGCGTCAACGACCCTCCCGGATGGTTGTGCGCAACTATAATGCTGGCTGCCCTGTCGGTGATGGCGTCGGCGAACACCTCGCGCGGATGCACCAGGCTGGCATTGACCGTGCCCACCGTAACCACCCGTTTCTCTATCAGCCGGTTGGCACCGTCGAGCGTTATCACCACGAAATGCTCCTGCTTCTTGAGCCGGATATCCGCCAGCATCGGCAGCGCATCATTATCATCCAGGATCCGCATGCCCGTCATCACGAAACGCCCCGTCAGCTCCAGGCTGGCCAACAGCTTGCTGGCCGTCGCCGTACTAACACCCCGGATAGCCACCAACTGCTCCAGCTTCAGTTTGCCATGCTGCAATTCCAGCAACCGCAGTATCTGCCCGGAAATCATCGTCACATCTGCGCCTTTTATGCCGCTGCCGATAATAACTTGCAGTAATTCGGCATTGCTCAGTCCGCGTTCGCCCTTGGCTAGCAACTTCTCGCGCGGCCGGTCCCGCTTTTCCAACAATTGAATACTCATCGCTCATTCTAAAGTAACGGACACTGTATCGCCTTGCAAGCAGCAGCAGGATAGATTACCCTATCCTCGACATCACTGCGCCGAGTGCAGCCGGAGTGGCCGCAGGCTGCGCCGCGCGGAGCGTGACCCGGGAAGGAAAAAGTGAGTGTGGATCAGCGTAATTCTATCGAACTTCAGTGGTATGATAGTGCTTTCATACTGAATTTCATGGACACCGGTCATCCCTGCCCTTTTAAACTGTTACACAACGTTATACTATATTCTAATGACAGAAGCAGTAACCCACCCAATCACCGAGCAGCAACAGTACCCCGAGGCGGGTTCTGACAATGAAGCCGCTTTGAAGCTGTTCGATACCGGGTTCGAGATGGTTTATCAGCATTATGGCCTCTCTATGGACACGGATCTCACCATTTTCCACCCCACCGTGCACAGCCAAACAACTATATCCTTCCGACCCGATATCCGCACAATCATCATCGACCTGCCAAGCCATAATGTCTTACTCGGCTGCATCGCCGACGTTACTCAAGTCTACTGTGCCGACCGCAACCCGAAGACCTCTGAGTCCGGACAAGAAACGTCCCCCATATTCCGTCTGGCTGACGCCGATGGAGTCCGCCGCCTGTTCACTTGGCTCGCCAAAGACGTTATGGTAGAATAGCTGCTAACGGTTCCGGAAATGATACGTTAAATGTTTTCATGGTGGTCTTGCTGCAATCCTCGATACTAATTGTATGGATCAGTCAACTAGCCGTACCTAACTTCAAGCCGCTCCTTGATTTCCCGCCAGTTTGGAATACGCCTTTCCAGCTCGTTATAAAATGCATCGTCATGCTTCCTATTCGTAACATGACACAGTTCATGCACTATTACGTAATAAATTGCTTCGGTTGGCGTCGCAATAAGTTTAGGGTTGAGCGCCACCTTGCCGTCAGCCGTGTAGCTACCCCACCGCTTTGCCATTATCCGAACCTTCAATTGCGGCATCGTATCATAGGTAAACAACCTTAAAGCCTTGAGATACAGTCTTTTGAATACCATTTCACGCCGCTGCTCATACCACTCTTCGAGCAACTTTTTATTATGGGTGCTGTTTCGTACACCTTTCGCTGTGGTCAGCAGCAGCTTACCGGGTGCCAGCCGAACGTTCTCACGATTTCCTGAATCAACAAGTAACATATACTGCCTGCCAAGATACTGATACGACTCTCCGGAAACATATTCTCTCGTATGGCGTATCTTTTGATATCGTTTTAGTTCGGCAATTTGCTTTTGCAGCCATAGCCATTTGCGACGAATAAAGTTTTCAATTTCATCCGGTGTAGCGTCGTAAGGTACTCGTGCAATGATCCGTAAATCCGAACGCACTATCAAGCCAAGAGTTTTCCGATCGCAAAATTCGACATAATATTCACGCGAATATCGGCCGTAATGAAGCGTACGCTTCATCCTACCAGACTAAATGTTTGGTGATTATGCTCTGCAAGGTTTATAGCAGCATCAATGACCCTACTAGTCTGCTCTTCACTGAGATCGATACCGTATTGCATTTTAGCGACATCATAGAGATAATCATCAAGCTCTGACCGCATGAGCCGTTTAGCTTCGAAATTGCGCCACCAATCAACTGTCGCATTACGGCGCACGACGCCTGTAATTTCAAGCACAATATCACGATACATATCCGGATCATCTTGCACAATACTCAGTTCATTCCGAAGATTACGGTAGTATATATCCGCGCCCGCGATTTCCCGCACCTCGCCAGGCAAGTCACTGTCCTTCTTTTGTTCCACTTCTTCATCAATCAACCTCAGTTGCTTGAGCGCCTCGATATCAGCCATTTTTTTATCGCGCATTGCTTGCAGGATTTCGCTGATACGCTCCGAGAAACGGTTATACAGCACCTCGTCTTGTTCACGCCGCGCCGATAACCTTCGCTCGGTCTGTGCGGCAATTGCTTCAGCTTTGGAGGCGTCGCTGCCCAACTCCTCTATCGCCTGCTTGAGCTTATCGCGATCAGTAATCTCAATTTCATCTGTCAGCACTTCAGCTTCAGCAGCCTTAATATTCTCGTCCAAAATCTTAACTAGTTCTCGCTTGTACTTCTGCAAGTCTACATGATCCCCGTACTGCAAGGCAGCACTCTTTTTCAGATTGTGAAACTTTTTCACTTCACGTTTATACAATTCGACTTTTTCACTGTCGAACTTTTCGGCAAATTCTCTCAAACTCAAGCACTCACCGAAGAGCGTCACGAGCCTGTTTACTTTATCACCGAACTCCCGGCGCGTCGGCTCATCACGCAGATGTTCAAGCAACGCCTGGTCGTCTTTCGTCACGCCGTTAAATACGTCACACAACTGCCCGTAGGCCTGTTCCAGCTCGTTAATTTTTTCATGCACATCAACTAACGCGCCTTTTACATCCTGCGCCTCGTAGCTGCCAAATAGCTGCATTGCCGTATGAATATTCTCAGCATTCTCTGAGTAGTCGATAATGAACCCGGACGTTTTTGAAGTAATAGAACTCTCGTGGAGACGATTTACCCGCGCAATCGCTTGCAGCAAATCGTGATCTTTTAACTCTTTCGTTAGGTACAGTACCGTGTTACGTGGCGCATCAAATCCAGTTAGTAGCTTGTGGACTACAATCAATATTTCGATACCGTCAGGGCTATCGACAAAGCTCTCGATCACCGACTCTTCATATTTCTGTAGATTTACATAATCCGCCTTAATTTGTTTGAGGAAAACGACAATTTCATTACGATGCTCATCATCCATGGCAATTTCACCGCTTTCATCCGACATTACCAGTGCGGTATTTATCTTTCCGGCACTGTCGAAAAACCGTTTCATTTCAAGCGCGGCATATTTTGACGGCGCAACAATTTGCGCTTTGAGCCCCGTACCCTGGAACCGGCTAACATAATGCTTTTGGATGTCATGACAGATTTCGGCGATTCGCCGCGGGTTCTCCTGCAACGCCCTGCGTTCTACGTCACGCTGCAGTACGTATTTCTGTTTGGATGAAAGATCTTCCATAACACGATCACTCAAACGGTCTACTTCAGATTCATCCTGGTCGAGCGGCACATAACGACCCTCGTATATAAGCGGTAATACGATTTTGTCGCCCAGCGCGTCGTCAATCGTGTACTGATCGATAAAATCGCCAAACTTTTGCCGGGTTTTTTCATTCTTGAGTAACGGTGTGCCGGTAAATGCGATGTAGCAAGCGTTCGGAATCGTGCGCAGCATTTCCAGATTCGCCTCCCCGCCTTGCGTGCGATGCGCTTCGTCGACTAGGACGAAAATATTTTGATCATGGTCCTCAAAGTCTGTTCGTCCGCCATTTTTACGGCCCGCTGAGTCAAACTTATGCACCAACGTCGTAATCACGGCACTGTCTTTGTTCTTAATCAGTTGCAGCAGATTTTCACCGCTCGTTGCCTGCTTAACTTCTTTCTTAAGCCCGGCATTCTTAAACGTGTTCTTGATCTGCCGGTCCAAATCTTTGCGGTCGGTAACGATAATAACACGCGGGTTAATGATGTTTGGATGCTCAATCAACGCCCGCACGAACATCACCATAGTCAAGCTCTTACCCGAACCTTGAGTGTGCCACACCACCCCGCCGCGACGCTTCGTCCGTCCCCCATACGACGACTCTATCGGCTCGGTTTGCTCGATGCGCTTCAGCATTTTATGTATCGCAAAGTATTGCTGGTAACGGGCTACTTTTTTATACGGACCATCGTAAAACACGAAGTTCTTGGCAATATCCAACAAACGTTCTTTCCGCAAAATGCCGTAAACACCTGCATCCTGAGGTTTGACGGTTCGCTCCAATCGTTGGCTGTGTTCACCTGTATAACCATTTAAGTCTCGCAACAATCGCAGGTAGACAGTCTCGTCAATTGAGGTAGCGACGAGCGCCGCAATCTCCTTTTGCAGCTTTTCTTCGTCGCCGTCTTTCTCGCGCCAACTGACGTAAAACTTGTTCGGCGTACCTGTGGTACCATACAAAAACTCGGCACTGTTCGTACCGATCAACAGTTGCGGATAAACAAACAGCTTGGGGCAATGCTCCGGCTTCTGGTAGCGATTCAGCTGACTGAGCGCCTCACTCACATCAACACTCGATTTTTTGTTTTCGATCACCACCATCGGGATACCATTCACGAAACATACCACATCACAACGGATCGTCTCTTTACCCGTCACCTTGTACTCGACCGTTACGCGGAAATCATTGTTTTCAGGATGCTCAAAATCAATAAAGCGAAAACTCTTACTCTCGTACCGCCCATCGTGATACACCCGCACCGTCTTACCGCCAGTCTTCGGCATAAGCGTGTGGTACACCTCCTTGGACGTAACAATCAGCCCCTCCAGCCGTACATTCTCCAGCTCATCCACCACCTTCGCCACATCCAGCTCACTAAACGTATACACCTGCCCGGCATGCTCATAAGCATTAATCCGCATCAACGACTCCCGAGCCACATCCCCCAGCAAAAACCTACCCGTATCACCCCCGCGCTGCGCCAAAGCCTCCGCCCGCGACACATACCCATACCCCAAACCAATCAGCAATTCCACCAACGGCAACTGCGACTGCTTCGCCTCATCGAAATTAACCTGCTCAAGCATTACTGCTCCCTTGATCCAGCTTCTTGGTCGTGGGGTTGCTTCTGATTGATTTCAGCTGCATCTGCGCTATGCCTATTAGTTTTTCCAGCCATTTAGCTTGATCTATCCCCCGGTCAATCATTATAGCGTTGATTGATTCCAGGTTGGCTAGACACACTAACTCTGCCACATCAGCATAATCACGGATATTGCCGGCTTGCGATTTATTAGTGGTTTTCCAATTCGCTGCCGTTTGGCCAAAAGTTGCCAGGTTGAGTATGTCAGCTTCGCTGGCAAACGCTAGTTTGGTATAAACTTTTGAAATAATTCTACCGTCTAGCAGGTTCCTTTTGATTGCGTCTGTATGAATACGGTAATTAATCTTTGTCAGCGGCCTCTTTGCACTCCATCCTTCGGCTAATCGTTTTTGCTCATCAGCTTTAAGACGCTGATACTCCTTGATTAGGTATAGCTTAAACTGCGGTGATATCCAGGTTCCAAATTCAAAGGTAATATCCTGATGCGCAAATGTACCGCCATAGCGCCCCGTCTTTGCAGTGAGGCCAATAGCATTTGTTCTTGCTACCCATTCTTTGACACTGACCTTGAAGCTATTAAGACCTGACTTTCCTGCAATTATGGCGAATTCGCCATAATTAAAATCAGAGTTGTGCAATTGTTCCCATGTTGCCAGCAACTCAAGTGTATTACGATTGCGTAACCAATCAGAAATAAAGAAATCACCATCCTTAGCCTTGAGCATGTCAGTAAGCGATATGTAGTCCTCCTGATCGCTCGTATGTATATAAATGTCAATGTCGTTTACACTAATTTTTTTCATGCAGTAGTCTCCTTCCTTGGAATAACTAAACTCTCTGGCGCATGGATCCTCCCAGGAATAAGATTTTTGAGTAGATACTTCTTCTGCTCCTCTATGCCAGATTTTACAGTTCGCAACCCTATAATCTCTTCTTCGGCGTTCGATAACACAAGAGCTATTACCGTCTGCTCTTTAACACTCGGAAATACAACTCTAATTTTCGTAAGATCATTCGAATTTATTGCAGGATAATTTGACCCCGTACACATTTTCATGACTTCTTTTACGAAGTGATCGGCATGCACAAAGTGGTATAAGAACTTTGCTGACCCCCTGGCCCTAAGTTGAGCATAGCCAGTAGATGCAACATGGTCTCCGATCATATCAAAATAGTAGTTATTTCTTTGATATGGTCGTACGGTTTGAAAGAGTATATCCGATCTCTGTAAGAAACGCTGAGCACGACTTGGCGCATTGAGTCGAGAAATATGATTCAATTTTTTGGTGAGTTTACCTCTTGCTACGCTTTCCAGGTCTATGTACCGAAACTGCGACGGCAGAACACCGCTGCTCGGGTTAATCCTACAGACATTAGAGAGTCTTACGTCTTTCCAGGTAGTATTAAACCCAGGTAGTCTGCGCCTGCCAGTTAGCAATTGTTGCATCAATCCTTTCTTTAACTGTTCTTCCAACGCAATTTTTTTGTCCAGCACTTCCAAATACATATCCCAAGTCTCCAAAACCGCCACAATCCGTTTCTGCTCGGTCGTTGCTGGAATATATATTGGGAAAGCCTGAATTGTAGCTAAACTTAATCCAGACTTTGCACCGGCATCGTTACGCCTATTGAGCGCCTTCCTAGTTGAATTGGTTGAGAGCAGATAAGCTACCATTTTTGGTTCAGCTTTTTTTGGGTCAAGGCGCACAAGCGCAAGATGCTGATTAATGTATGCCTCGCCAAGATTTTCAGGAACATAGCCGATTTTACCCAATTCTGCCGTTATTGACACCAAGATGTCCTGATCCTGCAGTAATGTCCTTGAGCCTTCAGAACTACCTCCAGGCAACCCTACATACTTCAGATTGTCTAGCTGAAGATTAATACCGTCGCGTGTTAAATTAGTCATGCGTATAAATTTCGCACCACTCTCCGCGTAGTAACCCGCCCAACCTCTCGAACCACTGGTGATAAAAGTAGCTATGTCACCGAGCTTTACCCTTTTCCATTGAGCGTTAGACATTCTCTTCTCCAATTTCAGGCATTTTTTGTAGCCATAGTGCTTGAAATTCTGCGGCTTTATCAGTATTAAATATGTTCAATACTTGACTCTGCCAATCGTCCCACTTATAGCCTATTTCTGACACACAACCTTTGAGGTTTTTCTGGTTGAAGACAATCAGTATTCCCTCGTAGCTTTTTGATGTAAATGCAGCTATTTCCGTATCGTAGTCGTTAAGATTCGGGCTAAACTGCTGCTTGCCAGAAGCAATATCATCCAAACAAAGGTTGAATAGTTGCTGCAACTTGGACTTCTTATAGGAGCATTTGAAATTATCAGACCTGAGTTCCTGCCTAACAGCAGCTTCCAGTTTTATGAACTGACTGGAGAAGTCAGCCTTACCTAGATGGTCAAAGACAAACTTCACGATCTCTTCCATTATCAGCAAGTTTTCATAGATCGCCACAGGGATGGCATATACATTATTTGCGCGTAAAGATTGGAATTCTTCGTCAGTCCGCATATCTCTGTCGATAAGACCATAATACTGCTTGCTATAGCTTTCGGCATTCGTGTTGAAAGCTTTAGTGTAATTAATAACATTCTCGCAGCTACCGACAGGCCAGATCTTCAATTCTGGGTAAATCGCTTGGTATAGCTGCGCATCTTTATTCTGGTCGGACTCTACAAATAAGATTTTTTGTTTCTTGGAGCCAATAACTTTTATCACTAACTCCTCAGGTATACTATTGGTCTCAAGCGGTTCAATCTCCCACGTAGTCGGATAGGTGAAAGACTTGATCCAAAAAGTTGAGCAATCCTTTCTTGTTGTTACGAATTCTAAATCATGACTGAAATATACAAATCTACAATCGGCTCGTAAGTTCTCACACTGATCGTACATCTGTTCGAGCAATGCTGGATTTAAGAATGTTTCGGGTTCATCGATCACGATAAATGAGTTTTGATCCGCAAGGAGTA
>JBGTNV010000034.1:0-2673 GCA_041742875.1 Saccharimonadales bacterium (SeqCode)
TCCCCTCTGTTAAGTGAAGCTTACACTGGTGAGTGCCAGGTGTTAGTTCTTGGGAGGAAGTGTACCTTTAGGTACGCTGACGAGTAAAACTGACGCCTGGTGCCGCCAGTGTAGGCTGAAGCTGGAGGAGGGATGTGTAATGGGTTCAATAGCAAGGTTGTTTAGACTTTTAAGAAATAGCGGCTGTAGTTTTCGTTGTAATCTGTGAAGCGGGCCCATTTCGGCACGAATACAATGAGTGCGTTGGACGGATCGGCAATGTCGTCGTGGCGGTTGCCGCGTTTTTTGTAGTACGAGGCGACAGCTTTTTTATGCTGGGACGGGTCGAGGACGGTGAACTGGCCGCGCATTTGCAGGGTGAATGGCGTACCGATATGAGTGCCGACAACACAGGCTCCGTTTACTTCCCCCAATTCGGTCAGCAGTTTGCACTTTTCCGTTTCCCGTCCGGTCACGAAATAGAACCGCAACGGGTCGGCCGTATGGTCATACTTTAGCGTTGCCGCGTGAATTCCGGCGTCATCGATCGGTAATGCTACCGTAGCGGCTTTTTCCGACATTAAAAAATCCGCCAGTGCTCTATAGTCCCGGAGCTGGTATGTACGGATTTCCGGCGCAGTGCTCATGTGCGGCTTGTCTCCTGGCTCCCGCACCGTCTAATCTCTGCGATCAGATTGGCAAAGTAGACTTCGCCGTGTGGTGAAATAGTTATGTCGGTTTTCTTCCGGTTTAGTCTGTCTTCAAGCTCTGGGATAGTGAGCCAGCGAACGGAAGAAGCTTCTATATCCTGGTAGCTGAATGCCGGCTCTGCGGTCAGTTCATACCCGAAGACCCAACGAAACTCATTCTCGATAATCCCGCTAGGGCCGTCCTGGATGCGGTATCGGTTCACGAAAAGCAGGCGCAGGTCGGCCGGCTCTATAGCGAGTCCGATCTCCTCTCGGGTTTCCCGGACGGCTGTTTGTATCGGATCATCGGAGAAATCTATATGTCCTGCCGCCGAAATATCATAGTAACCTCGCCAGGTCCGGACCTGCTCCGAGCGCCTTTGCAACAGGATCTCCAGCTCTGTGCCCCCGGCCTTTTTTCGCCACACCCATACGTGTGACGAGCCATGGAGCGCGCCCTTCGCAGCTTCGGGTAAGGTGAGGCCTTTGCCGGTTATCGGTTTGCCCTGCTCGGTATACGCCTGCCAGAGTTCCTCGGCTTTATTGTCAGAATTGCCCACAACCTGTTACTCCCTCTCGTGTCTATTTGTGTTCATTCGCGTCCGGTAGGACTAGGACTATCTCATAGTTCCTGCGTGGCGGCTTCACGGACTTTGGCGGCAACTTCTTCCATAATATCGGGGTTGTCGGCTAAGTACTGCTTCGCGGCTTCGCGGCCCTGGCCGATTTTTTGGTCGTTGTAGGCGAACCAGGCGCCGGACTTGTCGACGATATTGTGCTTGACGGCCAGGTCGATGATATCACCGCTGCGGCTGATGCCTTGATTGTACATGATGTCGAATTCGGCTTCACGGAAAGGCGGGGCGACTTTGTTTTTGACGACCTTCACGCGGCAGTGGTTGCCGATAACGGCGTCGGCCTGCTTGATCTGCGAGGTGCGGCGGATATCCATGCGCACGGAAGCGTAGAATTTGAGGGCGTTGCCGCCGGTCGTCGTTTCCGGGTTGCCGAACATAACACCGATTTTCATGCGGATCTGGTTGATAAACACCACGGTGGCTTTGCTGCGGGAGATTACTCCGGTTAGTTTGCGCAGTGCCTGGCTCATCAGCCGGGCTTGCAGCCCCATGTGGCTATCGCCCATGTCGCCTTCGATTTCGGCCCGTGGCACCAGGGCTGCAACAGAATCCACCACGATCAGGTCAACTGCGTTGGAGCGCACTAGCGTCTCGACGATTTCCAGCGCCTGCTCGCCGTTGTCCGGCTGGGACAGCAGCAGGTTTTTGATATCCACGCCGATGCGCTTGGCGTAGGCCGGGTCGAGGGCGTGCTCGGCGTCGATAAACGCCGCCGTACCGCCCTGTTTCTGGACTTCGGCGATGGCGTGCAGTGTCAATGTGGTCTTACCCGAAGATTCCGGCCCGTAGACTTCGATTACCCGGCCTTTTGGCAGGCCGCCGCCAAGCGCCAGATCCAGCGATAAGCTGCCGGTAGGGATGCATTCCACGGCTACGTCGGTACGCTCACCGAGTTTCATAATGGAGCCTTTGCCGAACTGCTTTTCGATACTCTCTATGGCTAGGCCCAAGGCTTTAGACTTGCCTTCGCTTATTTTTTCGCTAACAGCGCCGCTTGTCTTCGCGTCTTTCGTGTTTTTAACGTCCTTAGCGTCTTTCAAAGGCGCCGTTGATTGCGCTTCCTTGGAATCTTTTGCCTCTTTGGTTACTTCTGCCATACTGCCTCCCTCATTCCCTATGTATCTGGTCTGACTGTCTATGCTCAGACTTATAATCTAAGCTGTTCCACCAGTTACTTTAATTATATCAAGCAAAGTCGGACTTTGATTAATATATAGCTATATAGCAGACGCATTATGCTCACGCCAAATATTTTCAGGCAAAGTATAATCACAAGAAATTGACCGGCTTGCACGTACGTGATACGGTAAGAGTATCGTAGAATCCTACGATATGTTGCGTCCCCCGGGACCGTACTGAAAGAGGTG
>JBGTNV010000035.1:0-2741 GCA_041742875.1 Saccharimonadales bacterium (SeqCode)
TTGGTGGGTGATGAGGGACTCGAACCCCCGACCCTCTCGGTGTAAACGAGATGCTCTAGCCAACTGAGCTAATCACCCGAGTCGTAATCGAGCAGGTTTATTGCATTTCGAAATCTACTGCAATCACAATTATTACTGATAAGCACACAATTATCAAGGTCTGGAGGGAAGTCCGTCTCTAGTGGCCCGCCTGGCAATGTGGAGGAGCGCATGATAGAATGACAGGTAATTGTCCACCTTTGCGAAACTCTCCAAGCCGGCTCTGCTTGAATAAAGAGAAGTGGAATACGCATATTAGAGCAGTCGGTTACAGCGGTCGATACACCGGCTTACAGTATGTAAATGCAAAGGAGAATTGCTATGAGTACATCGGATAGCGATGCGAACGGCAGGCATTTTGAAGCCATGAAACACTGGCGGGCCTGGGGTTCATGGTTTTCATGGGGATCGCCGGTTGGCTTAGGTCTGGGCTACGCCCTGTTCATGACCTCAACGGGCGTGTTTCTGTGGCTGCTATCAATCTCAGGTCAGATGTAGCCCCAAACACCGGCCAGCAACCATGCTGGCCGGTGTTTATTCATTTTTAGCACTCTCCAGCTCAAAACCGTAAATAAATCCATCATGGTGCGGACGAGAGGACTTGAACCTCCACAGCCTTGCGGCCACTACCACCTCAAAGTAGCGCGTCTACCAATTCCGCCACGTCCGCATACCTACTGCTGGTACAACTCAGCCCATGGTACGATTTTTAGCATTAAAACTCAAGATTTTTGTCGCCGGTGCTGACTGTATCGGCATGAGGTATTTTTCAAGATGAGACACACCCATAGGTATATTGAGGAAAGAGAATGGCGATACGGGACTAGTGGGTGATCAGTGGTGCGGTTTGGGGGTGTTGTGTGCAGCTCATAATCCCAACACTTGTTTGAATTTAGGCTGATCAAAGCCGACGATCTTAGTCTCGTTTCCCGAGTCGTCCGTAATGACCGTGAACGGCACGCCGATAAACCCGTCATTAACTTGCATGAACTCAGCCATAGCTGTCGGATCCTCGTCAGTGACTTTGTTAGTGTATTTGATGTCCTGGCTGTCCAGCCATACTTTTAGGGCATGACAGAAGCTGCAGGTCGTTGTGCTGTATATGGTTATACTCAAATGGGTTCTCCTATATTTTGCGTATTAACTTCCGAAGGTAAAGGCATTGGCAGTTATACCTGGCGAAAAATCTAGCGTCAACTGTTTGCCTTCCAGAAAATTATCCGATTTGACAAGTTTGTAGAGACGGGCACGATCCAGCACAACTGAGCCATCCGCTCTGACATCACTGCCGCCCAAGTGGGCCGGTGACACTGTCCGGCCATCAATTGACACGGAAACCCGCGCACCAGCCGGTCCGCTCATCACCAGATATACCTCGCGGCCTGAAAAGTTTATCTGAAGCCGGGCATCCGTGCCGCTGAGCGACGACTCACGACCGATCTGCCAATTGCCACCGAGTGACCACTCGTTGCGATTCAGACCATTGGCCAGCGTGTAGCTGGCCTCCGTGTCTGTCGCAACCTCTTTTGCGTTGGCAAGCCGCTCACCGCGGGTGTAGCTCAAGTATGTTTCCGGGGTCTGACCGGCCGAAGCCGGGGATCTCGTGCTAGTACGGGTGATTTGTTCCGTCACGCTCACACCGCTTTCTGCCAGCAATGCCTGGATGGCGGTCTCGGTCTCCGCGTACTCGCCCTCACCGAAATGGGTGTAGCGGACCTTACCATCTTTGTCTATCAGATACTTGGCCGGCCAGAAACGGTTTTCGTAAGCTCTCCAGGTAGCAAAGTCGTTATCTAACCCCACCGGATAACCGATCTTGGCGGCCTTGACCGCCGCACTGACATTATCCGGCACTTTCTCGAAGGCGAATTCCGGAGCGTGCAGACCCAAGATCACCAAGCCGTCATCATGGTATTTGGTGTGCCAAATGTTTAGATAGAGTTGGGTACGTTGGCAATTGATACAGGAATATGTCCAGAAATCTACCAGTACGACTTTCCCCTTGAGTCCGGCCAAGGTCTCGCCGTCAGAATTAATCCAGTCATTGATGCTTCTCAGTTCTGGTGCCGCATATGGCACGTCTACATTAAACGGCGCATTCACGCTTGACTCCTTACCGCCTTGCTTGCTGTTTGAACTATTGCTTGAGTTGATGCTTGAGTTTTTAACGCCCGGCAGGAATTTCTGTTCGATATCGGTCACGTCAAAGGGCAGGAAGTCTATTGCCCAGGTCTGGAATTTTTTGTCGTAGCCGAAGGATACCATCAAACCTACCAACACCAGCAGAATAGCCAACCCGCGCCGGAACCAGCCGTTTGGATCAGCCGTCCAACCGAGACGCCGTGTCAGTTTTTGCCCGACTAGGGCGATAGCCAGCAATGCCAGACTGAGCCCCAGTGCAAACGCAATAATATAGACTGTACCAAGCGCCAGATTGACCGGCAGGACTGTTGCCAGCACAAGTGCATAGACCGGGCTGCAGCTGGAGAACACCGGGCCGAGCGCTGCGCCGGTAAGTATCTGGCCGCCGAGGCCGCCCTTTTTTGAAGCCCGTGCCAACAAAGAGTTAGAACCCTGCTCCAGGCCTGTCCTGGCGCTAATTCTAACCCACAGCGAGGGAAATAACATCGTGATACCCAGCACAATAACGATGACACCGGACAGAACCGTCCATACCATCGGGTCTACGCCAATAAGTACGG
>JBGTNV010000036.1:0-3028 GCA_041742875.1 Saccharimonadales bacterium (SeqCode)
CGATTAAGAAGCAACTTCAGAAATCGCTCGAAGACAATAGCTTGTTTGCCATCCAGGCGACGCTCCAGGCCGCAGCCGGCAACCTGGTTGTAAGTGCCAAACCCGGCGATGAGGCCGAAGCAGTCACGGTCAGTGAAACAACTACCTATACTATGTACGGCGCCCGGAAAGCTGATTTGCGAAAATTGGTCGAAGCCGCCGCCGGCGACAAAATCGACAAGTCAAGGCAGAGCCTCGTTAATGACGGCATAGATGCCGCAAAGTTTACCGTAGAAACGCCGGGTGCTGAACCGAAACAGGTGATCAGCATGACGATTACTGCTATAGCAGGTCCGCAGCTTGATGTCGAACAGATCAAGCAAGCAATGGTCGGCAAAAAGAGCGGCGTTGTCAAAGATGAGATTGATGCTAACCCGGGTGTCGAAGAGGTTACCGTAGAATATAGCCCGTTCTGGGTGACGAAAGCACCGAAGCCCCCAAAGATTACTATAGTGTTTGAGAAAACTGACAATGCCCAAAAAGCCAACCAAAAAGATGGCAAAGATGACGATAAAGTTGATGACCGTAAAAAAGACCCTTCAGACAACCCGGTTGAAGGTAATAACACCGGTGAGTAACGAAAGGGATACCGGAAGGACAATTCTCGGACTCGACATCGGTGCCCGGCGCATCGGTCTGGCAGTTGCCCGGCAGGACATACGAATCCCGCAGCCCTTGGCTACATTGGATGCGTCAACGTCCGGCACCGCCGTGCAGCAGATTGCGCGCTTGGCAACTGAGCACGATGCAGTTGCGATAGTAGCCGGCTGGCCGAGAGGTATGGCCGGGCAATCGACCGCCCAGACCAAAGCGGTCGAGGTGTTCGTGGCGCAATTGCGTCAGGAATTATCGGTACCGGTGTATCTTCAGGACGAGGCGCTGACGTCGCAGAAAGCCGAAGCCGAGCTGTCGGCTCGCCGCAAACCCTTTACAAAGGAAGATATCGACGCTTTGGCTGCTACCTATATATTAGAGGACTATCTGCGGGATCATCATGCCAATGGCCCGCCATCGGAGGCGGCGCATGTATAACGCAGTTGCCGGCAAGCCGTACCGTCCGTATCGCAGAGTGCCGAAGCGTATCATCTGGGTAGCCATCGTACTAGTGGTGCTCCTGGTTGCCGCCGCCGTTGCCGTCCGTAGCTCGTACTACCGGAGCCTCCAGCCGGTTAGCAGCAGCCAGAACGTGGTATTGGTGACCATTAAGCCGGGTACGTCTTCGGATGCAATCGGTGAGCAGTTGCAGGAATCCGGCCTGATCCGCAGCAGTACGATGTTCCAATGGTACATCCGTACCGAAAACGTCCGTGACCGTATGCAAGCCGGTACCTATGCCTTTCGGCCCAGCATGAGTGTTCAGGAAATTGTCAATGAATTGGTAGAAGGTTCAGTCAAGTCCGACCTGGTTACTATCCTGCCCGGCCAGCGGCTTGATCAAATTCGTCAGGCACTGATCAATGCCGGCTTCAGGCCTGATGCTGTTGACACGGCGCTCCAGCCTAGCCAGTATAGCGGACATGTTGCCCTGGTTGATAAACCTGCCAATGCCAGCCTGGAAGGTTTTCTGTATCCGGAATCCTACCAGAAAACCGCCAATACTGCTCCTAATGTGATAGTCAGTGCGGCGCTTGACCAAATGGCCAAACACCTGACACCGGGCATACGGGCGGCTTTCACTGTCCAGGGATTGAATGTCTACCAGGGCATAACCATGGCCTCGATCATCGAAAAAGAGGTTAATAATCCGACCGACAGCGCCAAAGCCGCCCAGGTATTCCTGAAGCGTCTCAGGATTGACATGCCGCTCGGATCCGACCCTACGGCGCTCTACGGCGCCATATTAGACGGCCAGGAACTGAAACTGACATACCAGTCGCCGTATAACACGCACACCAATAAAGGCCTGACGCCTACCCCGATATCCAATGTCAGCAAAACCTCACTGGAAGCTGTTGCCAATCCGGCCCAAACCGGCTGGCTCTACTTCGTGGCCGGTGATGACGGTACAACCCACTTTTCCAACACGATCGAAGAACACGAAGCGCTAACCGAACGTTACTGCAAGAAACTCTGCTCCGGTAACTAAGCCACCTCCGCACCTGACCCAGACTCACTTCTTCCTTCCCGGGGCACGCTCCGCGCGGCGTGGCCAACGGCCACTCCGGCTGCACTCGGCAGTTCAGTCCCCGGGAAGAAAAAGGTGAGTCTGGGTCAGGTTCAGAACCCGGCCGGTTTGCATTTGCCGCGAGCTTTGATAAAATAATAAACAAGCTTTGCTTGGAACGTACTTTGCTTGGAACGTACCGTGCTGGCCGTGCTGATTAATTTCATTTCCCATCCTCACGAAGACGCCCTTAAGTATCCTATGGTAACTCCTTCAGGAAATCCTTTTTAAGATCCAGGAGATTATATTGAGGCTATCGAGCCAATCCGGCCGTTCGGCGGTCATCGCACGGTTACAACTGGCAAGTACCGCCCGGTCATCGAAGCGGTTAACTATTGCAAGTATAGTTGGCAATAGCGTCAAGCGGCGATTCGGCCGTTATGAGGTACTAGGTGTCAACGCAGTAATTCTGCTGGCCGTAGGTTTTATGATTGTCCAGACTTCCAGCAGCAGTACCGATTTGCAGGGGACGCCGGTTACAGCTAGCGCACTGTCGGCCACTGACGGAAAGGTGGCTGATCCTCTCGACCGGCTTTCCTCGGCCGATATTGCCGTCAATGTCGCGCGTATGGCTGATCTGCCCGAAAAAGTCGCAGTCACCAACCAGGCCGACTCCGAAAACGCGCTCTTGGCGGTTGCGGAATCAAGCGGCGGCTTAGTCGCCAAGCCTCAAGTCGTATCGTCCGACTTCAAGTCAAATAAAGATATCCGGACCTACGCAGTTCAGGCTGGGGAAACGGCGGGCAGTATCGCGGCGAAATTCGGTGTAACTTCCGACAGCGTGATTTGGTCAAATGATTTGGCAAGTAATGTGGTATCGGCCGG
>JBGTNV010000037.1:0-6615 GCA_041742875.1 Saccharimonadales bacterium (SeqCode)
CAGTTGTAAAACCTACTATTTCTACTGAGCATATCCAGGAACTTATCGGAAACCATAAGTCCAGTGTAATTAAGCCTACCTGCGGCAGCCGCGGCAAATTGGTTGCAAGAGTCAATACTGTCGATGATGCCTTGAGCCATACCGGCAATGGTGACGTTTCTTCGTGGGCGGCATCACCCTACGTAAATATTATTAGAGAGATACGACTCATAGTTCTCAATAATACCATTTACCTCGCGTATGAAAAGTACCATCCGCAAATAATCAATAATTTGAAGATGTACAACCTCTGTTTGGGAGCATCCGCAAGGCAGCAAGAAGTATCCAATATTGATCCGGACATTAAAGCTTTGGCCTTGCGCAGTATGAAAGCTATCGGTTTGAAAATGGGGGCGGTAGATATTGTCTTTGACGAACAGAATAATGCTTACGTGCTGGAAATCAATAACGGTTTCTCGCTTGAGCATTACGCACTGATCTCAGATACAACACGCACGACCGTGGTAAATTTCTACCTCGACGTGCTTAGGGAGATACTCAGAGACTAACGGCTACCATAATTACTAATCCTTAAGCCTTCTTAAGCGGGCACGCCCGCGTGCAATCTGTTCTGAGACAAAAATCTTCATACTGCAATCACGTTACCCGGCCTTTTTCGAATGTAAGCCACCAAATATGTGCTTGTATAAAAGTTACTACTGTTTGAGCTACAAGGGCTATGAGTGCTAATTTCGTATTTCCGGCCCCAAACTGAAAACCTACATACGTTCCAAAAGGCAGCATAATTGTCGTCAGACAAATTGTAGCAAGCCGTAAAGAACTATACTCTTTATTTTTCTTCGTCATAAACTAAATATAACAGTCGAACAGGTATAAGCGAAATGGTACGGTATTGTCTACGAAGTTTGTATCTTAAACGTGTAGGCCCTCTGACCTACACTAAAAGAGGAGATCCAGCGTGACGAGGTTTGGGTGGAGCTAGAACTACGCTAGCGTCAGCTCAATCCATGCCGCCAGTTTATCATTCACCTCGATTGGTATGAGCCGGATCATAGGGAACTCCTCTGACGTAGTTGCTTCGACGTCTTCGATGAGGGCTTGTTTCTTAGCGGCGGTTGTAAATGAAGTGATGGTAATATAATCCATCTCTTCGATCTTGCCCTGCCATAAGAAGCGGGCAGGCGATTGCAAAAACTGGCCGCCGGTAGCTAATTTCTTTTCGAGCAGAGAGTTAAGTATTGTGTCGGCCTGTGCTTGCATCTCAGCTGAAATAAAAACTTCATAGTATTGCTGCAACAATCCAGGAAACGATTAACGAGTATAGAGTTATGTATCGATAAGCGATTGTCCTATGATCGTTGCTTCGCCGCCGATCCAAACCGTACCGTTAGCAGCGAACTTGCCGAATATGTATGATAGGCTGCCCATGGCTTCACCCTGCTCCATACGGAAAATCGCCCTATCATCCAGTCGGTTATTTTGTCGGAGATAGCAGAGAAGGCCGCCGTTTCTCAAACAGCCTTTTTATATGCCAAGATTAAATATTCCGGATCGTTGGTCGGTACCGGGTGAGGATAGGCGGCTAAAAAATCATTAGTAAAAGGCGGGTAAGCTTCGAGGATTAACTCCAAACCGTGCTGTTGAGCCAGTTGAGTGTAGTCATTCGCAGAGCGAATGTAAGTCGGCACACGAATATCTTCGACTAATTCCATATAGCCGGTCGTTGGGTGACTGGCGGAATCGAAATCAAAAAACTCCACATTAGCTCGTATGGCATTACTGACGTAGGCAGGATTGAAGACGCTAAAAATTAGCATGCCATCGTCGGCTAACGCGGGAGCTAAATTTCCGAAAAGCCCCTGTACATTCTCGACAAACTGCAAGGTCATCAGCGATGTAATCAATGTAAATTTGCCGAGTGATGGTAAAACGTCAGCATCACCTGCTATGAATTCTGCAACTTCGTCATGAGCGCCTTTGGCTGCATCGATCATCGGTTTAGATAAATCTATGCCGATTGTATGAAAACCCAGTTCACTTAGCTTACTGGCGAATTGACCTGTACCGCATCCATAATCTAAAGCACGAGAGTCAAAACTTTGATGGACATTCGCTCTAATGCAGCCTAATACTACCGGCCATGATAGTAGTATATTGTCGGCGGCATTGCTTTCAATCTCGGTCGGATCTTTGTTGGTGTCAAAATAGACGCTAAGTCTATCCCAAGGATTGTCAGCCATCACTGCATAAATATAACACAGTATCCAAACGCACACTTGTAGCAAAAGTTATTTTCTGTAAACTTCGCGGCGATGCTGAACAGACAGTATCATATAATTTTCACCTTCTACATCAAATAGAATGCGGTAACTACCGACTCGAAAACGGAACTGCGCATCAGCGGGTTTTGTCAAAGGCTCGGCGAAGTCCAGAGGGTTAGATTGCTTCACAAGCCATTCCAGCTTTGCTTTCAATCTTTTCTTAATCTGGGGTGATAATTTTTGTATGTCTTTGACCGCGGATTTTTTATACCGTAACTTGTCAGTCTGCACTATAAATTTCCAAACACCTCCTCGTGACTAAAGTATTCTGTGCTTTCTCGTGCTTCTTTGATCTTCCTTAAGTAGGCAGGGTTATTTGCAGCAAGCAAGTCTTCTAACTTGTCTAGGTCAATAATGGCACGTTCTTTCTTGCCACGCCTGGTGACAATAATGATATTCTCACTACCAACGGCGTCTAGTGTATCCGATAAGTTAGTGCGCAGGTTTGATGCAGATATTGTTTTTGTGCTCATAAATTTTCCTAGTACGCTTTAATATTACAATTTAATCGTACGCTAGTAGTTATATTTTGTAAAGAACCCACTGCACATCTCCCCTATGCTAAGTGAAACTTACACTGGTGAGTGCCGGGTGTTAGTTCCTGGGAGGAGGCGTACTCTCTCTGATAAAATAAGTGTACGCTGACATGTAAAAACTGACGCCTAGTGCCGCCAGTGCAGGTTGAAGTAGGTTGAAGCTGGAGGGGAGGTGTGCAAGGGGTTCAAGGTCCTTAAATGCATTCGAACTCATACCTCCCCCGGTAAAAACCAAAAGGAAGTCTATGATGTGGCTTCAAAACCAATCTGGTACACCCGGAGGGATTCGAACCCCCGGCCTTTGGTACCGGAAACCAACGCTCTATCCAGCTGAGCTACGGGTGCACGTGAGTATATATTCAAGGTGCGATGCCGACCCAAGATGCGGTGGCTGCCAGGATTGAGCGCTAACGCTATGCATATCTTTGTCCGCCGCGGCGGACGGGCAGCTGTACTACGGGTGTGTACAACCTGATAGTTTACAACCTGGCGGGAAATTAGGCAAAATTATTGCCAGGCCCGCATCATTCTCTGCAATCATCCCAGAAGTAATCAAGACTGTGGACAAATTATGTTCTGGCTGAACTTAGTTTTGCTAGACCCGCTAATGTGTTAGATTAATAATAGCCATCACTCGGCATTTCTCGATTATAAGGCTCCTGGAGCGGCGATTCTAACAGATTAAAAACCAGATTATTACCCGGATTCAAGTCAGATACAAGACAGACATAAGACAGATTCAATACAGACAGACCTAAACCTACTGCAAGGAGACCGAGAATGGATGAAATAGCGGCGTTTGTTCGATCCCAACCGGTAAAGAAGTTTACCAAGGACAGTATCATGATATATCAGGGGGAGGCGCCGCGTTCGATTTATGCTATCCGGTCGGGTTTTGCGAAGATATACGACCTGTCGTCCGATGGCAACGAGCAAATGGTGGGGTTGGCCGGCAAGTATGATTTTCTGCCTACGGAGTTGCTGTTTTCACGCGCTATTGCCGCCCAGTTTTTTTATGCCGCCTTCACACCGATAGAGGTCTACGTGGTTAACCGTGACGAGCTAGCCGGCCGTATCCGTAATGATGCCGAGGCACTGTACCATATCGTCCAGACGGTGAGCGACAAATATCATGGACTGCGGCGGCACCTGACTGCGGCTCAGAAGCCGAAGGCGCGTGAGAAGATCGTCTATGTGCTGTACTTTCTGGCGACATATTTTGTAGTCAACACTGCCGGCGCTACTGACGCGGGCGGTAAGCCGCAGAGCCTGCAAAAGGTGGCCATACCGCTGACACAGCAGGATATCGCCAACCTTGTGGGAGTCACACGCGAGACTGCGGCGCATGAGCTTAAGCAGCTTAAAAACGAGGGCTATATTACTTATAATAAGTCGGCGTTTTTTATCCGCGATACCTTGGATGGCTTGATCGGGTAAACTTACCGTTGAACCCATTGCACATAGACTGGGCCTGACCCACATGCACTTTTTTCTTCCCGGGGCACGCTCCGCGCGGCGTGGCCTGCGTCCACTCCGGCTGCACTCGGCAGTCCAGTCCCCGGGAAGAAAAAAGTGCATGTGGGTCAGAGACTGGGCGCTGTCATTACAGCATCCGTAAACAGCAACACACCCCGCTTGGTCAAGGACGGGGTGTGTTAGGAGGCTTAGCCGTTAGGCCGTACTAGTGTGGACTAGTGGACTGGGGCGTAGACCTTCTTGGGGACATAGCTTTTGTCGCTGTAGCCGCCTTGGTTGGACGAGCTGTTGGAGTTAAAGCCGGAGCTGTAGCTGGAGCTTTCCTCGGCAGCGTACTTGACTTCCTTGCTGGCTTCGTAGCTCGAGTCGGCACTGTAGTTGGTACTGGAGCTGCCGACATTGCCGTAACCGCCCTTGTCGCCATAATTGGCCTTTGAGGTGTCGGCGCTGTAGTTGACCGAAGACTGGTGCTTCTGGTGTTCAGCGATTGATGCCTCTATCTTGGAGTAGTTGTCGTGCTTCTGGTACTCGCTGACGCTGTTTTGGTGGCCGCCGTGAGGGCCGTAGTTGCTCAGGTTGACGCTGGAATTGACCGATGAGCTGTGTGCGGCTTCTGCCTTGACCGCGGCGAAGGAGCTCTCTTCTTTATTGAAGTTGACCGAAGCGGTGACGTTATGGCTGGAATGGTTGCCGTGGGCACCCTTTTTACCGTAGCCGCCGCCATAGTTACCGCGGTCGCTGCTCTGGTGATAGCCGGAAGCGTAGGATTCCTTAGCTTTGTGAGCCTTGATTTCCTCAAACTTCTTGGAGCTGCTGTCATAGCGGTCGTAATTGATGCTGACGCTGTTGCCGTAGCCACCCCAGCCGTCGTAAGACTTCTTCTTGTCGTCGGAGTGCTTTCCGTGGCCTTTATTCTTATCAGAGTGATTGTAGTCGTTGCTGTTGTGGCTGAAGTGTTCGCTGTTGTGCTTTTTCTCATCCTGTTTCAGATAGTAGAAATAGCTGACGGCATTGTCATACTTCTCGTTGAAATGGACATCCTGGCTGGCGTAACTGCCCTGATGCGGTTTCTTTATCTTATAATCGCCGAAATAGGCGTTGGCGCTGACCGTTCCGGCGCCGTACAGTACCGCTATGCTGACCGCCAATGTACTGACTGCCAGACCTTTTGCGAGTTTTGACATAAACTCCCCCTTCTTACGTTAATAATTAGTCGCGCAAGCTTTTTGCTCACATGGCTACTATATGTGTACTAGCTTATGCTTGACAGCGAAATATCGTATTGACTGTATGTGCTATAATCTTCATTTTCTACGACAGTCTTTCGGAATTAATGAAAAAGATTATAACTACCATCCCATCGAAAAACAGTGGCTATCGAAAAACAACAAAAGAACTAGTAGTGCCGGGGGTAGCGTCGGGGGTAGTGTCGGGCGGGTTGGGTGCGTTAGGTGAATTATCTGGCGTAGGTTTGGACGATCTGGCGGGCTTGCTGGTAGGATGCTTCGGAGTTGTTGATATTCTTTTCATCCATGAAGCTGAAGGCGAACAAGCCGTTCTGTTGGAGCTGTGCGATATTGGCGGGGGTAAAGATGCGGTCGAGGTCGTTGCGCCAGGTGGTTTGGGAAGAGTTATCGGGTTTGTAGTGGGCGACCATTACTTGGCCGCTGGTCCGGTTGGAGCCGCCGTAGGAGTGGAGCAAGCGGGTCATGTCGGTGATGTCCTGGGCATTGTTGCTGCTGTCCATTGCCTGAAAGCTCTGGAAGTCAGATACCTTCATGATGTCGGCGAAGTGCGGCATGAGCGACCGGCCGCCGCCCTTGTCGCGGTCGTCCCAGCGTGATTGCCAGCCGCCCCAGGTAAGCGAAATTTTCGCGTTAGGGGCGTGCTCTCGGAAGATAGTTTGGGCCAGGCGGTATTGGTCCTTGAGTGCCCGGTAGTAGTTTTCGCTGCCGCGCCATGTATTGTCTTCGCAGGGGTAGGTTTGGAATTCGGTGAAAAGGCTGACGTAAAGCGGGTTCTGATAGCTTTGAGAATACTTATTTTGGGTTGGGCCGCGGAAGATTATTGCCAACTGCTTCATGTCCTCGGCGAAACCGGGAGAAAGAGGGTAAGTGCGGCCGCATGCCGGACCGTATGCGGTGTTCAGCTCTTGCTCCGCGTCACCGGCCCAGACTACCAGGTGGAGTGTGTGGCCGCTTGCGTAAGCCTCGGGGATGACGGTGTCCTGCCAGCCGCGCATGAAATTCAAATCAGCGGGGCTGTTGTACCAGCTAGTCAAG
>JBGTNV010000038.1:0-2589 GCA_041742875.1 Saccharimonadales bacterium (SeqCode)
CAGGCACATTACATGCGTCATTCTTCCAGTACGCGCCAGGTGTAGCCACGGCTACACCTGGCTTACGTGCTTCAGAACAACGCACACACTGCACCTAAATCAGCACTACTCATCTGTATTTGCCTAACGGTATTCGGGTTAATAGACCTTTGCGCTAGGGGTTAATACCTATAAGCTATGAGTATGGATGCGGTAGAAGATGTCAAATCCCGGTTGAATATCGAGGATGTGGTTGGCGAATATGTGCAACTGAAGCGGTCGGGGCGGAACTTCAAAGGACTGAGCCCGTTTACCAGCGAGAAGTCGCCAAGCTTTATGGTTAGTCCCGAAAAGCAGATCTGGCATGACTTCAGCAGCGGCAAGGGCGGCAATATGTTCAGTTTTGTCATGGAGATGGAGGGGCTGGATTTCCGGGGGGCGCTTGAGCTGCTGGCACGTAAAGCCGGCATAGACCTGGACCAATACCGTGGCCGCACCGGCGGCAGCAACACCAAACTCAAAGAGCGCCTCTACGAAGCGCTGGAGCTGGCGGCAAAATTCTACCAGGTGCAGTTCAGCAAAAACCAGGCAGCCTGCGAGTATGTATTGGGCAAGCGACGCTTCAGCAAAGAAACGGCGCTGGAATGGCGGATCGGCTACGCGCCGGACAGCGGCAGGGCACTAATCGATTTCCTGTCGAGCCGGAAATTTACACACGATGAGATCAAACGGGCAGGACTCAGCGCGCAAAGGCACCGCGGTACCGGCGACATGTTCCGCGGCCGTGTAATGATACCGCTTCAGGATCCGCAGGGCAGAGTCGTCGGCTTTACGGCCCGGTTGCTGTACGAGGATAAAAATGCCCCGAAATACATCAATACCCCGCAGACGCTGTTGTATGACAAATCCCGCCATGTCTACGGGCTGCACTTGGCGAAAGACACTATCCGTACTTCCAAGTTCGTCGTATTGGTCGAAGGCAACCTGGATGTAATCAGCAGCCACCAAGCCGGCGTGCGGCAGGTGGTGGCTACGGCCGGTACGGCATTGACCGAACAGAACTTGAAGGCCCTGAGCCGCTTCACCGATGATATCAGGCTGAGCTTTGACGCTGACCGGGCCGGCATTGCTGCCACCGAGCGGGCTATCCCTATCGCCAGTAAAGTCGGCGTAATGTTGAGCATCATTAGCATTCCGAGCGGCAAAGATCCGGATGAACTTATCCAGCAGGATCCGTCGGCTTGGCGGGATGTTATCAACCGGCACCAGTACGCCCTGGATTGGCTGGTAGAGCGCTACCAAGGCCTGCTCGATACGGGCAGTGCTGTCGGCAAACGGCAATTCAGTGATATTCTATTGCCGATTGTCCGCCGCTTGAACGATAGTGTCGAACAAGACCATTACATGGCACGCATCGCCGATATACTTGGGGTCAGCCGCCAGGCGCTCGGCCAGAAACTGCAACGCGCCGTACCTGAACCCAAATCCGAGTATAAGCCGGTACCGCCGCCTGCCGAACTCGACCGGTTGCGGGTGGACTACATCAAAACCCAGGACCACTTGCTGTCGTTATTGTTGTTGCATCCCAAACTGCGCAGTTATGCCGGTCTGCTAGCGCCGGATATGCTAATTACCGGCCGTGCCCGCCAACTCTTTGGCGTATTGTCTGCGCAGCCTGCCATCCATGTTGACGATATAGGTACGGACAGCGGTTTACCGGCTGATAGCGTGCAAAGTTTGCAGGATTATGCTAAAATACTGGCATTACAGCATGAAGAGTTGTACGGCGATGTGGAAGATTTAGAGCTCGATTACGAGGTCATCCGCTTACAAGCCCGCTTGATCGAACAATATATCAAAACCGAAAAAGCAAAATTGACCGTGCAGCTGCGTGCGCATAGCGCCGATGAGGCGGCTACCAGGCAGATACTGACGCGTGTCCGCGAACTCGATACATTACGCAACCAATCACAAGGAGGCCAGCGTGGCTGATAAGAAGAAACCAACGGCAGTAGATCCGGTCCAAGCCCGCCAGGACTTGTTGGACAAAGCCAAGAAAAACGGCGTGATTGACCAGCAGGATATTTTTGCGGTTATCCCGGAAACGCCGGACAATGCCGAAGCGCTTGAAGCGCTTTACGCCGATCTGGCAGAAGCAAATATTGAGATAGTATCCGGCGAAGTCGTGACCCCGCCGGTAGAACTAACTGATGAATGGGTAATCGACGAGACCGAAGAAGAAGCGGAACCTGAGGCCCGCGTTTACCTGGATGACGATGTCGCCGACGATTCGGTGCGGTTATACTTGCGCGAAATCGGCAAGATCCCGCTGCTCAATGCCGAAGAAGAACTAGCGCTTGCCCAGCGCGTTGTTACCGGCGACAAAGACGCCAAAGACAAAATGGCCGAAGCTAACATGCGCCTGGTGGTAAGTATTGCAAAACGCTATGTCGGCCGCGGCCTGGATTTGCTCGACCTCATCCAAGAGGGAAATACCGGATTGCTGCGGGCTGTCGAGAAGTTCGACCCCGATAAAGGCTTCAAATTCAGCACCTATGCCACCTGGTGGATCCGCCAGGCCATTACCCGGGCTATTGCCGACCAGGCACG
>JBGTNV010000039.1:0-3384 GCA_041742875.1 Saccharimonadales bacterium (SeqCode)
GATACCTAGTTGTCCGTTTAACAACAAATTTGGCAATTTACCGGGGAGAACTTCCGGCTCTTGGCTGGTACCATCGTAGGTATCGCGGAAGTTTACGGTTTCTTTATCTATGTCGGCCAACAGTTCGTCGGCCAGCCGCGCCATTTTGGCTTCGGTATAGCGCATGGCAGCCGGCGGATCGCCGTCCATGCTACCAAAGTTACCCTGGCCGTTAATAAGCATGTAGCGCATGCTCCACGGCTGGGCCATACGGACCAAGGCGTCATAAATACTGGAGTCACCATGCGGATGGTACTTTCCCATGACGGCACCGACAACATTGGCACTTTTGCGGTGACGGGCGCTGCTGCGCAAACCGTCGCTGTTCATACTGTAGAGGATACGACGATGCACCGGCTTCATACCATCTCTGACGTCAGGTAAGGCACGTTCGATGATCACGCTCATCGAGTAGCGCAAATAACTGTCTTCCATGACGTTTTCGACAGTATGGCGCTCTACTGTTCGCGAATGGTCGGACGGGATAATTTCAACCTCCGGCCGGGCAGCCAGGTGGTCTTCCTGGCTGATGCCAGCATGTGAATCAATAGGACTATTCGGCTCTGGTTCCATGGCACATTCCTCTTCTTATGACTGATAAGCGGTTTTGTACTTGGGTACAGTGCAAGGCGCCAGCGAAGCACGGACGGTTCATATGTCCAGATCCTTTACGAACTTCGCCCTCGAAGTAATAAAATTCTTGCGCAATTCAACTTCGGTACCCATGAGCTTGTTGAAAATTGCGTCGGCTTTTTCGACATCATGTACCTGTACCTGCATCAATACGCGCTTTGCGGGGTTCATGGTCGTTTCGAACAGCTGCTCGGCGTCCATCTCACCCAGGCCTTTGTACCGCTTCTGCTCGATGAATCCGGCTTGTTTATAGCGCTCGGAATCAGGCTCGACTTTGAGGCCTTCTTTCTTGCGGCGCTCGATTTCTTTATCCAGTACCTTTTCCAGTTCGCTTTCGTCATATATGAATATGCTGCTTTTCCGGCCAGGTTTAACCAGTTCGAACAGCGGCGGCTTGGCCAGATACAGGTGGCCGCCGTCAACGACCGGTTTCATGAACCGGAAGAAAAATGTCAGCAGCAACGTGGAGATGTGGCTGCCGTCAACATCGGCATCGGTCATGATGATGATACGGTCATAACGCAGGCCGCCGACATCGAACGACTCCTCTATGCCCACGCCCAGAGCTTTGATCAGGCTTAGTATTTCGTTGTTGGCCAGCATTTTGTCCAGCCGGGCTCTTTCCACGTTCAGGACCTTGCCGCGGAGCGGCAATATAGCCTGCGTCTTGCTGTCACGGCCGGATTTGGCACTGCCGCCGGCAGAATCGCCTTCCACCAGATAGATCTCGGAAGTCTTGGGATCTTTACTGGAGCAGTCTGCCAGCTTGCCGGGCATACTGGCGCCATCGAGCACGCCTTTGCGGATGATATTTTCGCGGGCGGCGCGGGCGGCTTTACGGGCGCGAGCCGCCAATAAAGCTTTTCCGATAATCTTCCGGGCAATCGCCGGATGTTCTTCTAAGTAGTACGAGAAATACTCAGCTAATACCTGCTCGACCAGGCCGCGGACTTCGGGGTTGCCCAGTTTGTTTTTGGTCTGGCCTTCGAACTGCGGTTCCGGCAACTTCACCAGAATCACGGCCGTCAAGCCTTCACGGGTATCTTCGCCGGTCAGGTTTTCTTCTTTTTCCTTGACCAGGCCGTTTTTACGGGCGTAATCATTAACAATGCGGGTCAGGGCCGACCGGAAGCCGGTCATGTGTGAACCGCCCTCAGGGTTGTAGACATTATTGGCGAAAGCTTTGATAGTTTCGTTAAAGCTCTCGGTGTACTGGCAGGCGATTTCGATCTGGGTTTCGTTGTTGCGGCCAACCTTTTTGTCGACATAAAATACATCCTCATCGACCACTTCCTTGCCAATGTTCAGGTGCTTGACGTAGCTTTGTATGCCGCCTTCGAAATAAAAGCCATAGCGTTTGCCGGTACGGTGATCGACTAATGATGTATGGATACCTTTGGTTAAATAGGCCGCGTGGCGCAAGCGGTCTAATACCGTATCGTAATTGAACGCTGTTGATTCAAATATTGACTCGTCAGGATAAAACGTAATTTCTGTACCTGTCCGGTCAGCGCTATCGGTTGATCCAATAACCTTGAGGCTAGTCATTGGAATGCCTTTCTCATATTCCTGGCGATATATTTTACCATTCTGGTAGATAGTAGCCGTAAGTTTGGAGGACAGTGCGTTTACCACGCTCACTCCCACACCATGCAAACCGCCTGATACTTTATACCCGCCGCCGCCGAACTTGCCGCCAGCGTGCAGAATAGTCAGGGCCGTCTCAACTCCGCTCTTGCCGGTTTTGCTGTGCTTGCCCGTTGGGATACCGCGACCGTTGTCCGTAACCGTAACGCCGCCGTCAGCCAGCATTTCGACATCCACCGACGTAGCGTGGCCGGCCAGGGCCTCGTCAATGCCGTTGTCGACAAGTTCCCATATCAGATGGTGCAAGCCATCGATACCGGTACTGCCGATATACATGCCCGGTCGTTTACGGACCGGATCCAGGCCTTCCAGCACCTGGATCTGATTTGCTTCATACCCTTTTTTGTCAGCTGCATTAGCCATTAACTTACCCTCATTCGTATTACTCAGTTAGAATGTACCATCTAGAGTGAATCATCGGAAACGCACGAGTCGGATAATTCCTCTATCATTTGAGCAATCCCAACCTCACCGGACATATCATTAGAACTTCTTTGGAATTTTTCATAGGACTTATCATAGACCTTTCGTATGGCTTCTCCGCTGCTGATAACAATTGTACCCTATTTCACCTCTAGGGACAACCTGGCATAACCCAGACCTCAAAACCATCCATCTAAACTTGAAAGACACTTCAATGAACCCATTTCATATCTCCTCCCGATAGTGAAAGCTATCCTGGTGAGTGACAGGTGCCGGTTCTTGGGAGGAAGCATACCTGTAGGTATGCTGACGAGTAAAACTGATAGCTGGTGCCACCAGGATAGTTTGTAACGGGGAGGAGATATGAAATGGGTTCAGTACACGTGCAGGGCGTGTGCCGGAGGCCTGAGGCTTAGGCCGTCCTCGTCACACCCCCAGACTGCAACCGTCGCGGCTAGATTTACACCCGGGTAGCGTTCCGTCCGAAAATATAAGTATTCTCGGAGTGGAACGAGGTCAGCGCTACTGAGAGCAGCCAATGCCCCGACAAGATGCGCCCCATGATCCACGTCTGCATCAAGTTCTTCGAGCGGTAAGAGCAAACCGGATGCATTTTCAAAACCGCTTCCGTCTTCCCTGACT
>JBGTNV010000040.1:0-3557 GCA_041742875.1 Saccharimonadales bacterium (SeqCode)
ATGCTGCGTACGCGCCGGACAATCTATCTACTACGTTCCCCCGCTGACGTGAAATTCTATGACCCGCTGTTTTTTGAAAAGTTCCGCCAACGGCGGACTGAACTCTGTATAAAGACATACGCCCTTACTCCCAATGTCGCCAGCGCCGTACGCAATACCGACGTGGATAAACAAAATAAATTTATCCGGACATGGATACCGGCCGATGCATATACCGGGAATGTCGAGTGGGACGTCTACGGAGACAAAGTCGCGCTCATATCTTATGGCGACGAAGCGATCGGTATGATCATCGACAGCCCGCAGATTGCCGAAAGTTTCCGGCAAATGTTCGATTTGTTATTAACGTCCGGAAGTAGCGCTGAACGCAATTCTACCTGAGAAATGAGCTGCAATTTGATGCGTATTCATGCTCCGCTCCGTGAGCATATCACTAAGGTCGGCGGCTATGCCGGCAAAAGTATCGGCATCGCCGTCTTCCTCGGTAAAGTAGTGCCGCACATGATTGAGTTCAGTGTTGGATCCAACCGCGCGGCTGCGCAATACATTACCCCAGGCCAGGAAACGGCCGATTTTCGTACTCAACCAATCATCATCGCCCAATACGGAACCGACATCCAACGACAGAGTACCCCGCTTCCGGGTAGGGTCACGGGCGATACCCGGCTTTCCGTGGTCTTCCGGCGCCACACCTTCCCGGTCTAACCGGATGCTCAGCCGGCTATCCGGGCCGGGCTGGCGGTGTCTGCCAATCTCCAGCAGGCCGTCAGACCGGTCCCGTACGTCAGTGACATAGCTAACCGACGCTTCCACGCCTTCGCCAGGACGGCCATACTCTAATTCCGGATCATAGGTATGTGAACCGCGCGGGCGAATATAAACCGTGGCTTCTCTGTCGCCAAATAAACGCACCACCTGGTATTCGTCGCCACGCACAACTTTCACAGCAGGCACATAGGGGTCTGTTGCAACAGCGCCGATAGTTTCAACCGCCGTTTTCAGTGCTTGCAGAAGCTCAAGCGGCTCATCGCCTTCAAGCGTCAGACCTAGAACGTCAAGCTGGTCGTTCAGCGGCAATTTGACCTGCGTCGTCTTACCGTTCTTGAGGTGTTGGTTGATAGCGTACATAGAATTCGCGACTAGTTCTCGGACACCCTGCGACACTCCGTTGGCATATTCGGCCGGAAAGGATTTCGTTAACCAGAAGCTGGCCTCGTAGAGTTCATGGAGAGTCTGTGCGTATGGCCGGGATTCGTGGCTGCTTTTGCCAGCATCCACCAGCTGCTGCAATTCCGCGCCATGGTCCGCGCCAAAATCCACATATCTGTCGAGAGCCCGGCGCATTAAACTATCGTATACTGCGGGCTGGTCCAATTTTTCATAGGCAGGGCCGCACACCTCCCTGATACTCTCGGCAAGCGGAAGCAAAGCCGCAAAACGGCCCGCCCTGCCAGTGTTTTCTTTCGTGAGGTATGTCAGAAATAATAGTGCCGAGGCTGGGTTGTCATCCATCATGTCGATCGGATCAAATGAATATTCATGCCAATCCGGAAACAGAACTTCCTCATCCAAGCCGTCGTGCCGAAGCAGGCTCTTCGCAATACCTCTTTGGGCCATAGCTTGCCGGTATAAAGGATCGTACGTATCCGGCAACTGCGCACCTTCAGCCACTGCCGCGAAAGCCGGCATCGGCACAATTCGAGCCATTTCCTCGCGCAGATGGTCCGGATCGTCAACGGGATGCCACAACGAGGTTAGCCGCCGTAACGCGCAATCGAGCGCCTGGGTACGCACCGCTAGAGACGGAGACGAGTCTTCGCCAGCTGCAAATTCGACAAGCTCGGCCACATCACCGGCCGTCATATCCCTAGGTAATCTGTTATTAGCATAGGGGCTCTGTGACAAAAATGTGCGCAACTGAACTGCCGGCGTCAAACCACGGACTTCATCAAGAATCTGCTGCACCTCAGTCGGCTGGCCAGCCTCATATATCACTCCTTGCTCGAGTGTACTACTTGTGGTCATATCAATATATTATACCACTGTTAGTACGCTATGTAAAACCACGCACTTGTGTTTATTCGGTGAGCTTGAGAATTTCAGCAGCCTGGGCCCTGAAAGCGGGCACGTCGTTCCGGTCGTTGGCGATACAAATATCGGCCATTTCTATGACCGCGGCCATACCGAATTTAGCTGGGTCAGTCTCGCCAACGGCCATGTCGGCCGCTTCTTTGGCCAGGAATTCTTCGTAGGTAAGTTTTTGGTCATCAACCCGGCCCCGTCCATTGATACGGCTGAAGCGGGCTTCGGGGCTGGCGTCGGTCACGATCAGTTTGCCGCCGACTTCCTTGAGCCGGTTGGCTTCTCCGACAGCACGGATACTGCCGATGACCAAACCTTTGGGCTGCAATTCCGGCGGCAGAGCGCCAACCCGCATCCACCAATCAAGCAGACCGACTTCAACCATCCCACCTGGGTAAGTGTCGCGGAAAGCATTGCCAACCCGGCCCATCGGCGCCTCATTGCCGCCGCGCTGGGTTGAATGGAACACAACGTAGGATATTTCGCGCAAGGAGTCGCTGGTGCTGAAGCGCAGGAAACCATGCTCTTCGAGCAACTCCATGACTGTATCTTTACCGCTGGCATTAGTACCGGCAACACCATATATCGTCACACCGCGAAAGCTTTCGACATAACGCGGGTCGTTCACCAACTTTTGCTGCAATAAACTCATAACGTACCTATTGTACCAGTATTACAGCGGGCTCAGGTTAATCGGCTGACCCACACTCTGCTATTCGCCCGTTATTTGATGTAGTCATGCAGTTTGCGGGCCTCTTTGTGTTTGCGGAGTTTCGCCAGCGCTTTGGCTTCGATCTGGCGGATGCGTTCACGGGTAACGCTGAATTCCTGGCCGACTTCTTCGAGCGTATGCTGCTTGCCGTCTTCGAGGCCGAAGCGCAGACGGATGATCTTCTGTTCACGCTCGGTCAGCGCGGAAAGCACCTCTTTCACCTGTTCTTTCAATAACTGGTTGGTGGCGGATTCTTCGGGGCTGACGGTATCTTCGTCTTCGATAAAGTCCGCCAGGACAGAGTCTTCTTCGTCGTCACGGATACTGGCATCGAGCGAGGAAATCTCCTGCTTGATCTTCATGATATGCTCGACCTTTTCGATCTCGATCTCCATGGCCGCAGCAATTTCTTCGTTGCTCGGTTCACGGTTGAGCTCCTGGGTCAGGCGGCGCTGGGTACGCAGTAGTTTGTTGATGGTTTCCACCATGTGTACGGGGATGCGGATAACGCGGGCCTGGTCGGCAATAGCCCGGGTAATGGCTTGACGGATCCACCAGGTGGCGTACGTACTGAATTTGAAGCCTTTATCAGGGTCGAACTTTTCGACGGCCCGCAGCAACCCGGTATTACCCTCTTGGATATGGTCGAGTAAGTCCAGGCCGCGGCCAACATAACGTTTAGCAATACTGACCACCAGGCGCATGTTGGCTTCAGCCATCTTATCTTTGGCATCTTTGTCGCCGGCGACAACGCGCTGGGCCA
>JBGTNV010000041.1:0-2325 GCA_041742875.1 Saccharimonadales bacterium (SeqCode)
GCTATGCGTAAGTCAGCCTACAATCGGCGAACGGCAAAAGAGATAGAAAGTGCCGTTAAGCACGCCTATGATCCAGAAGTTGTGCCTGTGGAAATTACCCCCGAGGTTGCAGAAGTAGCGCTAGCCGGCATAAAGCTTGAACTCAGAAAAGTACAGGCAGAAGTACAGACAAAAGGACGGACGGCTGACATTATCCAACTCGATGGCACTGCACATTGGATTATGAACCATATGGTAGCAACCGATTCTGCCCAGCACTCTGCGGCGTAAACAGTCTTCGCTATAGCTTCACAAGAGATCTTCGCCGGAGTTTCTGAATAGTTTAGAATAAAAAGGCTATGCCCGAATTGCCGGAGGTAGAAACAGTACGGATAGGTCTAGGCCGTTTGCTGCCGGGCAGAGCAGTCATGGCAGTGGATTTTGACTGGCCGAAAGGTTTTCCGAATGCGCCTGAGGATGTTGATGCCTTTCTGATAGGTGCCGAGGTGGTTGAGGTTGCCCGCCGTGCCAAAGTCCTGCTTATAGAACTTTCCAGTAAGTACAGCCTTGTTATACACTTGAAAATGACCGGCCAGCTGGTGTTCCGGGGGAATCATGACCACAAACATGTACGTTTCGGGGCGGGGCACCCGAATGCCAGCCTCGTTGGTGAGTTGCCCGACAAGTCTACCCGCGTCACATTGACGTTTACCGATGGCAGCCGGCTCTTTTTCAACGACCAGCGCAAATTCGGCTGGATGCGCCTGATGCCGACGGCCGAAGTGCTGAATATCGACTTCTTCAAAAAGGTTGGTCCGGAGCCGCTGGGTGCTGGCTTTACCTGGCAAGTATTGCGTGGCCGTCTGCAAAAGCGCGGCAAGACCAATGTCAAAGCTGCCTTGCTTGACCAATCGGTTATCGCCGGTGTCGGCAACATTTACGCTGACGAGTCGCTCTGGGGTGCTTGCGTCCATCCGGCTACCCTGGTACAAAACCTGGCCGACGATGAATTTAAGCGTATTTATACGGCACTTGTAGATGTCCTCAGGCTCTCCATAGCCAAAGGCGGCAGTACTGACAGCCATTACGTCGACGCCGAAGGCAAGCCGGGCAAGTACTTATCGTTTGCCAATGTCTTCCGCCGCGAAGGCCAGCCATGTTCTCGCTGCGGCAGTGCCATAGAAAAAATACGTGTCGCCGGCCGCGGTACCCATATCTGCCCAACATGCCAGGTATGCCAATACTGACTCGCACGCACGAACCGAATGGTAAAATGAGCAGATGATTATTACTCTCACCGGGCCGAATAGTTTTGGGCTGAAGCGCGAGCTTGACGGGTTGGTGCGGGCTTTTTTGGCTCAGCATAGTGATACGGGGGATATGGGGCTCGAGCGGGTGGAAGGTGACGAGGCGGAGGCCGATCGGATTTCAGAAGCGCTGACCTCCTTGCCGTTTCTGGCTGCCAAGAAGCTGGTAGTTTTGCGAAACGCCGGCGCGAATAAAAAGTTCGTGGAGGGCAGTGAGAAGCTTTTATCCGGCGTACCGGATACGACTGATGTGCTTATCGTCGAACCGAAGCTGGACAAACGCAGCGGGTATTATAAATATTTGAAGAAAGCTACCGACTACCGTGAGTTCAACGAGTTGGACGTGAACGGTCTGGCACGTTGGGCGGCCGGTGAAGCAAAAGCGGCCGGCGGCAGTCTGGGTCCGGCTGATGCGCGCTTCCTGGTAGAGCGGGCGGGGGCGAACCAGCAGCTACTGGCGAACGAGCTGGACAAACTGCTCTTGTACCAGCCGGATGTTACACGTGATATTATCGAACTGCTCACCGAACCGATACCCCAGAGTACGGTTTTTGAGTTGCTGGAAGCAGCTTTTGCCGGAAATGCCCGACGGGCTTTGTTGCTGTATCAGGAACAGCGGATGCTGAAAGTCGAACCGCTGGCCATTATCGCCATGCTGGCTTGGCAATTGCATGTTCTGGCACTGATTAAGACTGCCGGCAACCGCACGCCCGAGACAATCGCTAAAGAAGCCAAAGTCAGTCCCTACGTGATAAAGAAGAGCCTTGGCGCTGCTCGTAGTTTGACGCTGCCGCACCTGAAAATGCTCATAGCCGATTTGCTCGACATCGACACCCGCCTCAAGAGTGAAAGCCTTGACGCTGACGAAGCGCTGCAAAACTATCTATTGCGATTGGCAGGCGACTAACCCGAATCCCCTTAGGCAAACAACAGAGCAGCAACACTGCTTCAGGCACATTACATGCGTCATTCTTCCAGTACGCGCCAGGTGTAGCCACGGCTACACCTGGCTTACGTGCTTCAGAACAACGCACACACT
>JBGTNV010000042.1:0-1741 GCA_041742875.1 Saccharimonadales bacterium (SeqCode)
GGCGCCGTAATCTTCAGTATTTCCTCACCGTAAGATTCCAACTTCTTCGGGCCGAAACCGGGGATCGCCAGCAAAGCCTGGGCGGTGGACGGAGGTTTGACAGCTATAGCTTCCAAATGCGTATTGTGGGCGATGATAAACGGCGCCACACGGTCCCGCTGCGCGCGGTTGATGCGCCATTGTTTGAGCTTATTAAATAGCTCTTCGTTGATTGGCGGCTTGGAAGCTGAATCCACTGTGCCGTCCGCTTCATGTACAGCCGGTTCCGCTTCCTCGGTTAGGTCTTCGACCGTCTCGGCCAGTTGCTCCGAAGCCTCGCGCAATTGGACATCGAAGTTGAATATTTCCGGATGCATGGCCAGCGCCATCCGGTTGATACCCCCCAGGTAGACCCCCTCCATGCTGCGGACACGGCTGAGTGCCACATAGCCCATGCCCGGCGTGAACGACCGGCTCAGGTCGATCTCGGCCGCATCCAGGCTCATTCCCTGGCTTTTGTGGATGGTAATAGCCCATGCCAGCCGCAGCGGCAACTGGATGACTTCGGCCTTTTTTCGCCCGTCCTCTTCCAATACCCAGCCGTGCGGCTCGACTTTGACCTGGCGGCCGCTGCCGAGTTCGACGACCGGCAATCCGTCCCGGAAATCTACCACATGGCCGCGGCTGCCGTTGGCAAAACCCTGGGCGTAGTTGTTGGCTACAAACATCACTTCGGCATTTTTTTTCAGCTCCAGCCGCTCCGGCGCCAGGACTCCTTTGGTCAGTTGTTCAACTTTGGCCGCCGCGCCCTTCGTCTGCATAATGAACATTTTAGTTTGGCTGTCGATAGCTGCCAGGTGCTTCTGATTGATCGTTTCAACATCGGCATTGTGGGCATACAACCGCGTCACAACGACTTCTTCGGATGGTTTTTGCCCTAGCCGATCGGTCAGCATTACTTCGTGCAGCTCGTTGACGTCACCGCGGCGCATGGCATTCAGCAGATCGAGCAGGCCGTCATTTTGCTGGCGGTGTTGTTCGGTAATATAGCAGATTTTAGGGTTCAGCTCCGCCCAGGCGGCAGAGGTGTGGGCAAAATCTACTAGTTCGCTTCCCCGGTTCACCGGCGGCAGCTGGAATAAATCACCTACCAGCACCACCTGAAGCCCGCCGAACGGCGCGTCGTTTTTTCGTAATAATTTGCAGGCTTCGTCCACCATGTCCAGCCGGCGGCCGTGCAGCATCGACACCTCATCGATCACCAGAATATCCGTAGCGTTGTAGCGTTTGACCAACCGGTCAGTAGCCGGCAACCGTTCCCGGTCCCAGTCGCTTAAACTCTCGCGCACGCCCAGACCCGACCATGAATGTATGGTCGTACCGCCGATGTGCGTAGCCGCGATCCCGGTACTGGCCGTCACTGCCACCGTCTTACCCTGACGCTGCGCCCGGCGGATAAATTCATTCAAAACATACGTTTTGCCCGCCCCCGGCGGCCCTGTCAAAAACACCGACTCGCCTGCTCCATTTTTGCCCAGCATCACCCGTAACGCCTGTCTTTGTCTCATCACACTATCTTATACTGTGCAACAGCTATTGGCCATACACTTCGCACCTTGAACTGCCCCTCCAAAGCAGCAGTCTGCCGGGTACTGGCCGGGTGTTACTGACCGGGTGGTTCCGTGTGCGATATGTATGGGAACAATTTTATGCCGTCGGCGGCAGCCATTCCCGGCTGTGGCCGTCACCAAAGCGTTCTTCG
>JBGTNV010000043.1:0-4130 GCA_041742875.1 Saccharimonadales bacterium (SeqCode)
TGGCCGGACAGGTCGGCGAGCCTTTGACCGGACGCCAGAACACCTACCGGCTTTTTCCGGTGGCGGTCAGTGAGCTGCTTCACGCCGAAGTAGCGCCCGCTCTCCGTTTGCAGCAACTGCTCCCCCAGGTGCTAGTGTACGGTACGTACCCGAACGCTATTACTGCCGGAAGCCATGAAGGCCGCGCGCTGTTCCTCCGCGAACTCGTTAACGCATACTTGTTGAAGGATATTTTGGCCTACCAGGAAGTAAAAAGTCCGCAGCTACTGCTACAACTCCTGAGACTGCTGGCATATCAGGTTGGTGGCGAGGTGTCGTTGAATGAACTGTCGAACTCGCTGGGTATCGACGGCAAAACGGTGGCGCGCTACCTCGATCTCCTTGAGAAATCGTATATCATCTTTCGTCTTGGCGGCTATAGTCGTAATTTGCGGAGTGAAGTCACGCGCACGGCTAAATACTACTTTTATGACATCGGCGTGCGTAACGCGGTTATCAACAATTTCAATGAACTGGATCTTCGGGGCGATATTGGCCAGCTATGGGAAAACTTTGCGATTGCCGAGCGCCTCAAAGCACGCTCATATGGCCGGATTTACGCCAACCAATATTTTTGGCGTACCTGGCAGAAAAGCGAAGTCGATCTGGTAGAAGAGCGCGACGGCAAACTCTACGGTTACGAAATGAAATGGAGCCCAAAAAAAGCCAAGCAGCCCAAGGAATGGATGACAGCCTACCCGGACGAAGCGCAGTGGGAGCTGGTCACTCCCGAAACGCTGCTCGATTTCGTCGCGTAGCTATACGCTATACGGGCAGGCCGTGTCTCACAGACATATCTTTATATACCGACCGTACTGAGCAAAGGTACGTGCAGAAAATCAGTGTCGAGAGTCGCTAGCGTATAGTCGTGCTGCAAGCACAGTGCCGCTATCCAAATATCATTAGTTGGAATGGGCGTGCCTTGTTTGCGCAACTGCGCAAAAATTTTAGCGTAATAATCGGCTGTATTGTCATCAACCTTCAAAATGATACAGTCGGTGACCCGCAGAAACTTCGTCAGACGCGCTTGATTTTCGGCATGCCGCCGGCCCAGCATAATACCTGTGCGTATCTCGCCTAACGCGACTACCGGTATCGCAATCTGCTCGGCGCCGCCTAGCGTATCCAACAAGTCCGTACTGCCGTCATCGAGTGCACGGTAGGCGTTCGTGTCGATCGCCAGCTTTAGCGCCATAGTGTCGGATCAATTGCCCGCTGCTCTCGCAATATCTCGTCGAACATGCCGCTATCCAGCTTTTTGCCGCCGACAAACCAGTCAAGGTCAGCGTGAGCCTGTTTCGGTCCGTCAAGCCCCTCGGCTCGCGACAAAGTCTCTATGACCAGTGCGTTCAGGCTTTTGCCGTTCCTGGCCGCCCGCGACCGCAGGCGCTGGTCCAACCGGCTTGGAATCGAACGAAGAGTATATTGGATATTCGTCATGCATACAGTATGAGCCTGCATTGCAAGCATGTCAAGCAGGCAACATTCATACATCGACATTACTAATATCGTGTCAGGCTGCGAGCAAGATTTCTATAGTTGGCAGGTCTTTGTGGCGTATATTGCCGACCAAGGTACCTTCATAAAAAATAACCGTAATATATGCGGGCTCCAGGATCAAGAGTCGATCGCAGGTGTGCGATTCGTTTCTCTTGGTTTCCTGGAGCCCGCTGCTCACACCTCCCATCGCCACAGCGGTCAACTACCGAGTGCTGTTCGCGTGCCACTTAGTCAGGCAAGCAAAATGATACACCCCATGAGCAAGAGTAGGCTGGCCACGACAACTGACAGGAATACGGCCCGCCGCTTCGCGGCTGCGGCTTTTTGCTGCCTGAGGATTTCGTGAATGCGCCGTTCTACAAACCGTAGGAGGATAGTGCATTCTTTATGCAGTATCCTGAACTGTTCTTCTGTGACAAGGACATCACGCTCTCCGTTGATTAGTTCAAAGATCTGATCTTTGCTCCACTCCTTCGGTTCAAGATAGTGGTTCATGATAAGTGTTATCTCATCTTTGATACGCCGCTCAAAGTGCCGGAGCCAAGCGAGCGTGACGCCCGATTGACACCGAAACCTCCAAGTCTTCAGGTCCCTGACAATGCGACGATAGATACTCCAGGCGTGCTTGGCGGAACTGTGCATGCTCTGAACATTGGTGCGAATACGCCGGGTACTGACGCCATCGGCCGTCCTGCTTTGCGGAGTTGTATCCAACTGCGGTTGGCTCGTCGGTGGCGGAGAGTAGGCACCCATAGCTTCATTGTGCTGCATTTGTTCAAGTAGACGTAGTTGTTCATAGTAGGCATGCTGACCGCTGTCGTCTTGGTCGCCCGCCCAGTGACGGTAGTCTTGTGGATTAACGCCCGGGTGGTGCGAGGGAATCATACCGTCCCAGCTTTGCGGCATATTGCGTGGGTCGTCGTACGGATGGAATGTCCGTGGATCCCAGGTCATTGCAGCGTCCCTTTCGTAGTGAGGTAGCGGCGAGGTGTTGTTAAGGTGAAGACCTTTGGCCGGCAACTATACGTAGTTACGGACTATTGGCCTCCGGCTTTCAAGACTCGCTGTGAGCCGAGGAGCACCACAATCATAACATATTTATATCAAGTATCAAAGTAAAGGGTGTGAAAAGGTACGACGAACACAAAAGTAGTATTCTGCAATTCGTGACTGTACCAGCCGGTTAAACGGCTCTAGACTCGCCTGCCGTCAGGATGATACTCCTGCACCACACTCCCCGCACTGTCTAGCCGTTGCGTAGCACCGTTCGGCCACAGACGCCATCTGCCTTCCGTGCCGTAAAATGTTTCGTTGGGCAGCTCAATTGCGCCATTCGCGATTATGCGCGGCTGAAAGGCCGTAGGCATTGCGCCAGGCTCGAAGCTGTGATACAGAGATGCGTATGTATAGCGGTTTATATAACTACGTACAACAGGGTCGTCATGGTAGGGGTCTCCTGTTTTGACAGACTCAGCCCGCGCGTCGTCAGCTTCGGCTTGCGCCTCTTCCAGGACGGCGACAGCGAAGCGCTGGGCCCTTTCCCTGTTTCCGCTAGTCGGTTCGAGAAAAGCTTCATCGGCTACTACAGAGTATTGCGTTCCCAGCTCTTCTTTCGTGCCGGGCTCTGGGCCGGTACCATTTTCGCCGTGCCGGCCCATGATACGCGCTTTGAGTGACCTCCGTTGCTGAGCAACCGGTTCGGGTGCTTGCCAAGGGTTACCTTCGGCGTCAACGCGCGAACCAGGCCTACCCGACCTTGTCAGGTATGCGGTAGAGCCGTCCGGGTAATAAACATCGCCGGTTCCGTCCTCTTGGCATAGGCCCATATCAGGCAGATAATTTACCCGGGAGCGTCCCTCGAAGTCGTTGCCGTTCGTGACTGCATTTCTATGCCGCTGCTGCATGAGTTGGTAGGCGGCGACGTTGTGGATCTGACTCAGCGTGCCATGTATTCCGTGGAGTCTGGCATAGCGGTTATTGTAGGGCGACATAGTATCCAGTGTGCTGCGGACCGCGAGTAAGTAGCTGCGTGTGTTATGGATGCGGCCGAAAAGTTCTTGCTCGAAACGTGGATCCGAACTTCGACGCCATGCTAGCAGGGCGTCTTCTATGTCCTCTCTGAAAGATTCGATATCTCTCGGATCCTCAAGGCGGCCGAAGCGTTCCTGTAATTCATCGGGGTCGCTGTCCGGGCCTAGCTCATGGATGCCGTCTAGGATTTCTCCGAAATTGCTCAATCGCTGAGTTTCGTAAGTATCGCCAATTTTCCGGTTCTTAAGGCCGTTATGGCCGGTCAGTGCGACGCTCTGAGCGAGGGCGGCTTGACCGAGACACAATGCGGTATTCACTGCTCCGTCGCGGATTTCGGCTACGTAGCGGCTGATTTCGCGCCTCTGTGCAGCAGCGCCCGGCCTGCGTTTCACTTCTTTGAGTAACCGCTTCAGCTGCTCATCATAGTATTCGCCCTTTTGCTCGTGGGAAGCACTGGCTGGCGGCGGAGGGATCGGCTCGATACCTTTTGGTGGTTCTGCGTGCTCCGGGGCGTCAGTAAACCAGCGGCGCTCGGCGCCTTCATGCTTCCCCGTGGTTCT
>JBGTNV010000044.1:0-3282 GCA_041742875.1 Saccharimonadales bacterium (SeqCode)
CAGTGATTTGCTCCGCTTGAATATGTAACCTTGGGAAAGTGCGAACAGAAAGATAGCAATCGGCCCCCAACCCCGAAAACCAAGCTCATACAAAAACGTAGTCCATAGCAGGGCTTGCGCCATGTTAGCCCACATGAACGGCAGGTGCTGGCGTAAAAGCGCCAGGCACACGACAACAAAAAACAACTCGTCCCATATACCGAGTGCGTTTGTACCGATAAACAAGCGCACAAGATAGCTTGGCTCCAGTGTAGCCTCCCAGTTAAGGTACGAGCCCGTACTGGCAAGGTAGAAGGGCAAAATCAGGTAGGAGGCAAAGCCCGCAAAGAATACGTAGCCAATTTCGCGCCTGGTCCACTTGCGCCCAACACGAAACGGAAAGGTAATAATCCGCTCTTTGAAGCCATACGTTATGACGATATAGGGCAGCACCACGGTCACCAGCAACACACTGCCCATACTAAACATATGGCCGTAGCTGAGATCGGTATTGATGGGCACGAGGCCCAGCAGCCCTATAGCCGCGGCCAGCAGCAGCATATGCCGGCTAAACCGGCTCGTATACCGCAACGCTAACGCCAGCACTGCCACTCCCAAAAGCAACCAACCCAGCCATTTAAGGCTAGGTATGGCCAGCAACGGCGGCGCACTCGCGCAAATTATACCTACAATGCCGTACTTAAAGGCAGCGGCAGGCTCTGCGGACTTCTGCACGGACGTAAACATGCATTAATCGTACCACGTAAAACATGCACCTTGCGAATGGTCTGACCCGCACGCACTTTATTTTTCAACTCCTGCGGAACTCGCTCCGGCAAGCCTCCGCTCAGACAGTCCTGGGAGTCAAAAACTAAAGTGCATGCGGGTCAAGTGAACGGTGCGCGTCGAACTCAGCAACACTCGACCCTTAATATTTGGCGCGGTAGTGGTGTTCGTAGCGGCCTTTGTCGTTCGAGTAGCGTTTGCCATCATCGTGTGAGTAGTTGCCGTCATGGTACCTGTGTTTCTTGTCGTGACAGGCTTCCCAGTGGCCAGTCCATTGGTTGTAACCTATCTTGATCCACTTGCCCTTATGATGATTATAGACCCAGAAGGCGTCATGACAGTTATACTTTTTCTTATTGTGGTCGTTATCTTTGTTCTTCCATGAATGGTTATTATTTCCCCAGTTGTTGGATGAGTAGGCAGCCGCTGTCCCCGTGACCCCGAATACTACGGTCGTAGCAATTACCGCACCCGCTAATGCTGCTTTTCTGGTTTTGGTTTTTAGAGCTGAACGTATATTCATAGCTATCCCTTCCGGTAAGTTAATTTTCGTGGTGGCTAACCGGTATGCGTCCATGCAAGTAAGCACCTTCGATTGAACACTATATTACCTAAACCATGGCCTGTCAGTGAAAATGTAACTTGCCTGGAAGGCGTAAAATCATCCAACACTATAATATGCTTAAAATATCTCCGAGTCGGGAAGTTTGTGCCTACTACTTGTGCTATCATTAAAGCCATCAGAAGGAGGATGACCATCGTGACTAAAGCTAAAAAATGGCAGGAATTAAGCCGTGAAGTAACCTACCGTAAGTTTTCGTTGACGGTAGAACGGCGAGATTACCGGCTACCCAATGGCAAAGTTGCAGACTACTATATACGGATCGAACTCCCTGGCGCGTGTGTCTTCGGGCTTACAGCCGATAATAAAGTAATAACCTTTCCCCAGTACCGCCCCGGACCCGACGCCATTCTTCGTGAACTACCCGGCGGCAGGGTTGAGCCAGGTGAAGACCCGCGCAAAACTGCTATGCGCGAGCTGCTCGAAGAGACGGGCTTTACTGGAGAAGTCGAGGATTGGACGGGTACATGGCAAAGTGACGCCTATACGAAGCCGAGCCGCACTATCGTTATCGCAAAGAATTGTAAAAAAATAGCCGAGCCTAAACTTGATGAAGCAGAATTCGGCGAGGTAGAGCTTGTCGATATAGCCGACTTCGTTGCCCAAGTACGCACTGGCCAGCTCACCGACGCTGCCGGCGCGTTGCTGGCACTCGACCATCTCGGTCTGCTGCAAAAACACAAGTAAATATCTGGTCGGGGTGAGAGGACTTGAACCTCCGACCTCAGCGTCCCGAACGCTGCGCGCTAGCCAACTGCGCCACACCCCGGAATGTGTTATGAACCAGCATATTCTACCAGATGTCAGCCCGGATAGAAAGCGCTTGCAGTAACATACCTTACAGCCGTGCTGCTGTTTATAACAGTATAGTTATGCAGGTATGAAGTTGAACATGATTTTGAAGTGCGCAGACCCCAAGACACTATCTACTAATCAAAAAGGAATAGTTGTAGTAAGGTTCTTCTGGTGGCCGCTGATTATTAGCATCGCACTAAGCATACTGCTTACCGTCATCTTGAACGTCGTGTTCTAACAGTTTAATGATCAACCCATGCAACGACCGCCGTTTTCGCGCAGTGATCCGTACGCAACCCAACCGCTCCGGCAATTCGGCTTCAATGACTTGAATGATTCGCTGACCTTTGACGAAGAATCCGGCTTGGTATCCGGCCTCCTCAACACCGGCCAACAAGTCGGCGGCGCAATCGGGCTAGCCGTCCTAACGTTGTTACGTCGGCCGCAAGCAAAAGCGAACTCACCCTGGCCAATGGCAACCCTGCCGCCATCTCGCAAGCACTAGTCAATGGCTTCCATCGCGGCCTCCTGGTCGCTGCCCTCTTCGCAGTCGCCGCCAGTATCGTAGCAGCGACGGTTTTCCGAGTCCACAAACCCTCCGCCAAGGATGCGGACCGCACAGCGAAAAAAGAAGCCGAAACTCTGCCGGTTATCCCGGTCGTGTGAGACACATTTTTTACCTTAGCTTGTAATCCATATTTAAAATAAACAGCCCCTTTCGGGACTGTTTCGTTATGCGCCTTGCGTGATATCAGTAGTGGCCATAAAATTATCCTCCGAATCTTATTACCATTAATATTGTAGCACCCGCGGCAAGTAAGTATATAGTCCAACTGAAGCGTTTCGCACGGGCACTGACGACTTTCAAACAATGAGATACTGCTTTTACATAATCATCGTTTAGGTACGCCAGGAACTTTTGAATCGAATCGTACTTCTTCAAGTCTCTGGCACTCTGCAGGTCGTAGGGTATCTTCCAGACCATCGGAGATAGCGTCCACAGCAGTATCCCAAACGCAACGGCTAAGAATACCGCACCCATGTAAAAGAAAATTCTGCCGTAAGCTTCTTGTGGTAACGGGACTCCTTCCGAGGAGAAT
>JBGTNV010000045.1:0-3319 GCA_041742875.1 Saccharimonadales bacterium (SeqCode)
GTTTATGGAAACAAACTTTATCGGCACCTACCGCATCCTCGAAGCCGTCCGCAAACACAACAAACGACTGCACCACATCAGCACCGACGAAGTCTTTGGCGACCTCGAACTCGACGACCCGAACCGCTTCACGGAGGAGACGCCTTACAACCCATCAAGCCCCTACTCCGCCTCTAAGGCAAGCTCTGACCACCTGGTACGCGCCTGGAGCCGCAGCTTCGGCGTACAGGCCACCATCAGCAACTGCGCCAACAATTACGGCCCCTACCAGCACATCGAAAAATTCATTCCCCGCCAAATCACCAACCTGCTGTCAGGTGAAAAACCCCGCCTCTATGGCGCCGGCTTGAATGTGCGGGACTGGATCCACGTCGACGACCATAACGCCGCCGTCCACACCATACTCGACAAAGGCACCATCGGCGACACGTATATCATCGGCGCCGACAACGACCACACCAATAACAAAATGGTCATCGAAATGATCCTAGAGCTCATGGGCAAACCAAAAGACTGGTACGACCATGTGACAGACCGTCCCGGCCACGACATGCGCTATGCCATGGATTCCAGCAAACTACGCCGTGAATTAGGTTGGATGCCAGCATATACCGACACCGACGGTATGCGCAATGGCCTACAGCAAACTATCGACTGGTACAAAACTAACGAAGACTGGTGGAAGCCGCAAAAAGCCGCCGTCGAAGCCAAGTACCGTGCAGCCGGCGAACAAGTTGTAAACAAGCCGGAAGCTTGAGCGAACTATATGCGTACTGATAATCCCTGGAGAGTTCTTTCTAGCAAATCTGTCTATAAGAACCCCTGGATTAACATCCGGGAAGACACCGTTATCACACCGACGGGCAGCAACGGTATTTACGGGCTTCTGGAATCAAATGATTCGGTGATGGTTACCGTTCTGAATAACGAGCATGAGCTCTACCTCATCCGTACGTTCTCCTATCCTGCCGCATCCTGGAACTGGGAGCTGCCCGGAGGCGGAGGCGACAAAGAAGATCCCTTGGAAGCATCGAAGCGTGAGCTTGAAGAGGAAACCGGTATCGTTGCAAAGTCGTGGGATAAGCTTGGCCAGACCAGGGTATGTAATGGTTTTATGACCGAACGGATGACCACATATGTTGCCTGGGATATTGCATTTAGCGGCACAAAAGAAATATCGAACGAACAGATCGACACAGCTACATTCGTTCCGATGGATAAAGTTGACGCTATGATCGATCACGGTGAAATTAATGACGGTCAAAGCATCACCGGTATCCACCTGGTGCAAAAATGGCTGGCCCGCAAAGGAAAATAAGGAGCTACGAATGTCCGACTGGCAGACTCTTTCCACTAAAATTGTCTATGAAACACCGTGGATCCGTGTCCGCCGCGACGAAGTAACGAACCACGCCGGCAAGCACTTAACGTACAGCGTGGTAGAGTTGCGTACCCCTTCTGTATTTATTGTGGCGATGAACGCCGCGGGACAAGTCTTCTTGCAGCAAAGCTATAGGTATACCCTTGGCAAGACTATGCTGGAAATACCCGCCGGGCATTCTGATGGCGAAGACTTGCTGGTAGCCGCCAAGCGGGAGCTGCTCGAAGAGGCCGGCCTTACTAGTGAGCAATGGACGAACCTGGGGAAACTCTACCAAGCGGACGGCATCGGCAACCTTCCATTTATTGTCTTTTTAGCGCAAAATGTCCAGCAGGCTGCCGCTCGACAGGAGCTGGATGAAGATATCACTAAACAACGCTTTATTGATCCTGCATCGGTAGAAGATATGATCCTGAATGGCGAGTTGACAGGATCGGCACATATTGCAGCCATCTATTTGACCAAGCTTTACATTAGTAAACACAGGTAGGCTGGAATGGCTGGAAATTCCAATTACCGCACCGACGACAAACAAGAAGTGGGTACAAAAAAGTAGCCATTGCACCACGTTTAGTAAATTTTGTACTACAATATTAGCTACCGGCAAGCAACGCTTATATAACTAACGAGAGGGATTTTATGAAGAAAGTTCTTATATTCGGCAACGGCCAAATCGGCAATTTTTATATGGACCACTTTGAAGAGACCGGCCGCGAAGGCGCAATCGCAGAAGGCGTTGATATTCGGAACTACAACCAAGTAAGTGATGCAATCGACAAGCACCAGCCAGACGTGGTTATTAATACCGCCGCCCGCACAAACCTGGAATGGTGCGGCAATAATCGGCTAGAGGCATTTGACGCAAATGTACTGGGCGCAGCGAACGTTGCAAAGGTGTGTGACGAAAAAGGCGTATACATGGTGCACTACTCCAGCGGCTGCATATTCAGCAGCGTTGATGGCAAGGACGCTAAGACTGAAGAGTCAGTGCCGAACCCGTCTTCCTACTACGGCTGGACAAAAGTCTGGAGCGAAGAACTAGTACAGTTTGAACGCTCTGCTGATTTTAAATACCTGATCCTTCGCCCGCGCCAACCGGTTTCTGCCCGCGTTAACCACAAGAACATGCTCGTGAAGATGCTAACTTTCTCTAAGTTTATTGACACCGCCAACTCCGGTACTGTTATCGAAGACCTGATGGTATGGACAGATGAACTGATTGAGCGTGAAGCCACCGGCGTACTACACGTAGCTAATACCGGTTACACCACACCCTACGATATAGGCCTGATGATTAAAGAATTTATCCTACCGGACCTCGACCCGGAAAAAATCAGCAAAGCAGAATTAGATAAGATGACGCCAAACACTCGGGTAGACACCGTGCTAGACGTCAGTAAGCTGGAAGGTATGGACATTCAGATCACTCCATACCAAGATCGCCTACGCGAAATTATCAAACAGCTGGGTGAAAATATACGAGCGATGGACAAAGTTGAACTTAAAGAGCAGCTCGAACAAACCGCAGCTGCGTCGCGTCAACGTACCGTACTCAACACCGTTTACGAATCACTGTACCGCTAGGAGCATCATGAAAGGTATTATTCTTGCCGGCGGGTCAGGCTCGCGCCTCTATTCCATCACCAAAGCCATCAAAAATAGACGCTAATCCTCATCTGTTGGGGTGGTATACTATAGTTTATGGCAGAGGCTTTGATCCCTTCGGACTATTCGATTTTCTTACGGTCCATCAAAGAGCAGGTCCGTCATGCCCAGCTACGGGCGCTGGCGTCCGTCAACAAAGAGCTGATACTTCTCTATTGGAGCATCGGCAAACGAATCCTCGAACAGCAACTTGAACAGGGTTGGGGCGCTGGAGTTATTGACCGGTTATCACGAGACCTGCACGCTGCTTTCCCTGAAATGAAAGGGTTTTCA
>JBGTNV010000046.1:0-3229 GCA_041742875.1 Saccharimonadales bacterium (SeqCode)
GATTCGCCGGTGGTGTTATCACGCGATTGCCGTAGGCGTCACGGCTAGGCGTAGGTGTAGCTTCATTTCTTGTCTCAGAGTAGTTATTGATCACCAGATTGCTGGACTCAAGCCCGGTTTTATCGTTATATAACGCTTGGGCATACTTCTCTGAGCCGTACATCTTGGCACCTTCCATGTTCTGCATGGTGGCGGCGATCGAGGCAGCCGTTTCTTGCGCGGTGCGTCTTTCGTTGGAGCTTGCCTGGGGGTTGCTAGCGGTGATTTTGGCATTGGCGAGGCCTAGGTTGAGAGCTGCAATGGCATTCTTGGTAGCTGCCGGTTTGGATTGGGCTCGTAGGGCGGCAGAAGCGCCTTGGACGGCCTCAATATTGGCCGCGTTCATGGCGGCAGAGTCGATTCTACCGTCATGCGCCATTGCTTGCTTTACTACACCGACCTGTGTGCCAAAGCCGGCTTTCAAATCGTAGCGGCCAGCTTTATCGCCAGCTGTACGGGCGCTGCCGACAAGCGCCGCTGCGGTGTTCTCGTTGCCATTGGCAGTGCGGGCGATAGTCTGGAGCATTTGTTCCTGGTTGTCGTAACCGGTACCGGTCGCCGCCAGCTGGTTAGTGGCGTACATCTGGCGGGCTTTGCTGAAGCCGCCGTTGGCTTTGGCCATGGCGATTGAGTTCCCGACCCTCTGATCTGCGAGCGCTTGTATCGCCTCTGATTCTGTTGCGTCTTGGTTCTTCGCCCTGTATTTATCTATAGCGGCTTGGCCGCCGACTTTCTCTTTAGTCGCTAAACCGAAGTCGCTTGCCATGCGTTTTTGGGCTTCAAATTCATTGCCATAAGTTTGGGCCTGTAGTAAGTCGTCATTAAACTGCGCGGCTTGGCCGTCATCTGACTTGGCGTGCTGCATAGCCAGTAGGGTTGAGCGTTGTTCCATGGCTGACCTGCCGCGTTCACCAAACCCGAACGCCCCCTTCTTACCTAATCCGGCCCGGAACGTGGCGGTATTGAATGCCCGCGACCCAACGTTGTTGCCCTTGTACCGCTCCCCGGCTTTCAGCTTGGCTACGTTTTGGCTGGCTTGCTCCTGGCGGAATTTCTTCAGGCGGTCGAAGCCGCCGCGGCTTTTGTCGTTGGCCAGGCCGGCAACGGTAGCTATGGCGCCGCCGGCCAGGCGGAACGCGAATGGCAGCATCAGGTACGGCATGAAGAACGCGGCGAAGGCGCTGAGCTGCTGGATGAGCGGTACGCCGCCGGCGGCCGGGGCGCCGTATGATATCAGCGCGAAAACGCGGCCTATGGCGATGAAGGCCGAAATAATCGGAAATACCATCAGCATCGATAGCAACGTGCCCTTCCAGAAATCAAACCCTTTCTGGGTGTTCGGCAGGACGTAGAGGGCGATGGCGAACGGCGCCGTCAGTACCAGCAGCATGATGATCAACTGGCGCGCCAGCAGGATCATAAACGCGATAGCTACGGCCAAGGCGGCTGTGGCTACGAAGCTAAGGAGCGCGGCTATGCCGAGCGTGACAATGGCGGCACCGCTTATCAGGGCTACTACCAGCTTGGTCCAGTTGCCGAACTCCAGCGCCGATTCGAAGCCGCTGGCATTCATTCCCTTGAACGGTTGGTAAATCATGGCCCGGACGCTGTTGCCTACGTCGTTCGATAACCCGACGAGGAATTTGAGCAGATCCCAGGATATGGCGATGAATATAACGGCGACGACCAGCCGCGGCATGACTTTTTTGAACGTATAAGCGTCGAGTATCTCCAGGCCGAAAGCCTGGCATGCCAGCATGACCAGCCCCGCGATAATAATAAAGCCGATGGCAATGTTCCGGAACTGGTCCCATGCCGTCTTGAAGTTCGGCGAAAATATGCCCTGGGGCCCGTCGATCTTTACCGTTAGCATGGCGTCGATAGCGGAGTTCATCCGTTCGACGGTTTCCTGCAGGCTGGTGATGATCGGACAGGCGACCCAGTTCAGCGGATTGGCGCTGCGGATTTCACAGTCCAGTGTCGGGCTGCCGGTGTCCTGGTTTGCCGGAGGGGCACCGGGGGCCGGAGCCGGCTGGGCGTAAGCCGTAGTTTGCGTAACAGCGGGTGTAGCCAATATAAACAGGCTGCAGACAGTAGCAATAACTAATGGCGAACGAAGCCAGCGAAAAAGTTTTAGACGCATCTTGTAGCTTGGGTCTCTTGAATGTCTCTTGGACGTTTTGTCCCTTGTGTGTACCTCAGAGAAAATCCTTACATAACCCACTATAGCAAATAGAGCATACGGTTAGCCACCAGAAAGTGTAGTTTCGCCCGGAACGTGCAAATGCGCAAGGCCTGCTTGAATGAATGTCTATATGGACGTATACTCCAAGTAAGACATTAGCAATAGTATAAAATGCATACATTTCCAAAAACTAATAAGAGAATAAAACTGTTCAGTGCGATTTTCGCTGTCGCAATGGTGTACGCTGGATTCGGAGCGGCTCTAGTCCCTGCTCCCCCGGTCTATCTATCCGGTACAGGCATGGTATATGCTCAGGCTCCGCCTGCCCCCGCCCCTAGGGCTCCCGCGGCCGGTACGCCGCAATGCGCCGTGGCGGGTTACGGCCTGATTGCCTGCCCGCCGAACGCCGGCGTCGATCCGCAGTCAAGCAAGTGCTATGTCCAGGATCCGGCCGCCCCGAAACCCGAAGACCGCAGCAGGTTCGTGGAAAAAGCCTGCGGCAGTGCGGAGTTCAAGAAAGCGGCTACGCCGCCGACGGCTATTGACTGCTCCAAAACATCTACGGGCGGCGGCGCGCCTCCCAGGGAATACTGCGACCCGGCTTTTAATTGTACCGGCGATACCTGCGACCTGGTCAAAAAATACGTTAACCCGCTCATCAAAACTCTGGCAGCCCTGGTCGGCGTCGGCGTAACTATATCGATCATCATGGCCGGTATCCAGTACGCTTCGTCGGCCAATGACCCGCAGGCCGTAACGGCCGCCAAACACCGTATCTTTAACTCCATCCTGACACTTATCGGCTTCTTCTTGTTCTTCGCCTTCCTGAACTGGATTATTCCCGGCGGCTTAGGTATATAATAACCAGAAGAGGCTCTTATGTTACATACAATCATCACCTATGTGCAGACATTCGCCGTTACCTGCAGCAACGATAATTCGTTTTTCAGCTTCCCTACATGGTACAAATACTTGCCGGCCGGCGGCGACAGCGGCTCCGCCAGT
>JBGTNV010000047.1:0-10093 GCA_041742875.1 Saccharimonadales bacterium (SeqCode)
AATCGACGAGAAAAACGCCGCCGCTTACAACCGTCTCGGTATCCTCTACGCCAAACAGAAGGAATACCGGGACGCCATCGACTGCTTCGAAATAGCTTCCAGTATCGAAGCGACACCATCGTCATTGCACAATCTCGGTCTGATTTACTATGAGACCGAAAATTATGAAAAAGCTGCCATCGCCTTCGAGCAGGCACTTAAAATGGAAGACAATCTGGCCGCCCGTCATGTGGCCTATGCCAAAGTCCAGGAGAAGCTCGGCAACGACAAGCTTATGATCCATGAGCTGGAGAAGGCCGTTGAGTTGGAGCTCAATAAAGAAACTCTTACCCTGCTGCAAAAGGCTTACGCCGAACATGGCCGGCAGGCCGATGCCGATATCATCGAAGACCGGCTGAAAAAACTCATTATCCCGGCTGGCCGTCCCAAGCGCATGGTCCGTCCCCGCCGCGTTGTTGTGTAGCTACGAACCAAAGCGACTACTTGAATACCACGCTAGCAACACCTTCGTTGGACTAGTTGCCGTCTACGAAGCTTTTTGATACACTTACACCTGTTATCTTGCTGACGCGCCGACATAGCTCAGTGGCTAGAGCGGCTGTTTTGTAAACAGCGGGTCGTGGGTTCGAATCCCTCTGTCGGCTCCAAGCCGGTTTGCACTGGCAAACGAACCGACAGTTGTCGGATCCTACCGGCCTACCGGCAAATATATGCAGGGATAGTGAAGCGGTCAAACACGGGTGACTGTAAATCATCTGGCTCAGCCTTCGGGGGTTCGAATCCCTCTCCCTGCACCATGTATTACATAACCTGAGCGGTTTGCGCCGCCGTTGGAGGAAGTGCGATGGGAGAAACAATCAGCAGTGGAGACAGTGGCAGCAGCGGTAGTGATAGAAGTGAACTCGGCGATCCGGAAACCGTCACACCACCAGAAACGCTCGCGGCACGCTTGGCGAGTATGGGACTGTCAGGGCATATTAAAGTATTTCCTCCAGGTTTCATACGGCACAAGGCGAGTGACAGGAACCGGAGTGCCATCGTACTGGAAGAGCGCTGGCGGGAAGAACAGAATCTGTTCGCCCAAAATTCGTTAACCCCTGACACCTCTCCTTCAGACCCTCGACTGCCGGAACAAGTTGTCCTACAACAACTGGAACAATCAGAATCCGATCCTACGGGATAGGAAGCAGGGCTCAGTTCGTATATTGTAAACCGCGCCATCTTAGCTCAGGGGTAGAGCACTTCCATGGTAAGGAAGGGGTCTCGGGTTCAAATCCCGAAGATGGCTCCATACTTATTTCAAATATTTCGCAGAAACCACATCATAACATAATCATGCTTGACAAAAGCATAAGCGCAATATTAGTATAGGGGTGTAGGCGAACGGAACAAAAACGGACACTTACAAAAACTTATCCTTCTTGCAAGAAGAACAAGATACCGGTCTGATCAACCGGTATTTCTGTTTTTGGCGTTATTATGGACGGCGTGCCGATACGGCTTAGAGTTTACAATGTCGTCCATATCTGATATGATGACCTATATTGATAGGTGAAAAGATGTAAAAAGGACGTGATTAGTACGTTAAGATAGTAGATCAGGGTAGTAGAATTATGGCAAAAAAAGGTGAAAAACGAAAACTTATCGGCATGGTCAGCGAAGAGTCTGGCGAGCGCATTTATTACACGAGTAAAAATACCATGAACACACCGGAGAAGCTGTCGTTAAAAAAATACAGTCCGAAACTACGAAAACATGTACTGTTTGAGGAAACTAAGAAAAACTTAGGCCGCAACGAAGTTAAGCCAAAAAAGTGAACGACATTTCGATTGCTTCAACAGTTCTCGACAAGCGATAACCCAATGGCCCCAATAGGCAAGTATAGCCAAGCAAACCGCAACCACCCGATTATTTACCGGGTGGTTTTTCCAATCCCATATCCAGTACGGTATTAATCAGTTCGGCATGGCTCCAGACCAGCGGCGTGACGCCAAGCGTAGCGCCCGTTTCCGGGTCGAATTGTTCGCTGAGCGCTCCGCTCGGGATCGCCCGCTGCCTGGACCAATCGACGAGCACCTGGGCGTCATCGCGCCGGTCAAGCGTCAAATAGAGCTGGGCCAGCCAAAGGGTACAGACGACCCAGGGGTTGCCTTTATACTGCTGCTTGGCCAGGAAGTAACCATCGTTCTCGAAGCGGATGACACCGCCAACCGGCGAGCTATTCAGCAAACGCTGTTCAACGTGCCGCAGGGTCGAAGTAATCCGTTCGTCGGTATGCTCGACGCCCGCAAACATAAATGGTCCGTACAGGCTGGATATGTCCAGGGCGTCGTCGTAGGTCAAATCGCCGTTTGGCTGTAACAGGAAACCCTTGCGGAAGTAACCGTTAGACCCTGTGCCGTCACCAGGATGGTAAAGGGCTTGCAGGCCCTCGCGAATACCGGCGGCTGCCTTAAACCACCGCAGGGCATCGTCGGGATGATCGGCAACTTCGGCCAATCGGGCGGCCGTCTCCAGCCCCGCAATAACGGTACTGACGGTGTAGGTGCTGGTCAGGAACTTTTGTTCCCACAGGTCGTAACTGGCGTGCGGCAGGCCGGTTGCTTCATCTACGAAGATAGTCATGAAATTGGCGCATGGCGCGATAAATGTATCGTAGAAACTTGCCAGAAAGTCTTTGTCTTCTGTGCGGCGGTAATATTCGCCCATCATGTACAACACAATGGCAGTCTCATCTTCCTGGATAGCCAGCTCACGCCTCCGGCCATGCGCCAGCGGGTGCCAAGTACTGCCGATAGCGCGGTCGGGCTGGTATTTATGCATAAGGTAGCCGTCCGGATGCATCGTATCGCGGGCGAAATTGAAAAAGCGTTTCGACTCATCGTATTGGCCCAATCGGATCAACGGCCATATGGCGTAAGCGGCATCACGAGGCCAACAGTAACAATAGTAATCGCGGCCGTAGTTAAAAATGCTGGAATCACCGCTGGCCAGTATGGAACCGCGCGCATCACAATGCGCCCGGATAATAAGCATGCTTTGTTCCATCAGACCGCGCAGGTCATCCCCGGCTTTAGCGGTATGCGGCTTGCTTGGCTGCGACCACTTTTCCCACTGGCGCTGGGCATTGACCCGACGCTCGGCGATAGAGTAATGCTTGAGGCGATTATGGATAACCTGCCCGTCGGTTTCGCTGTCAGCGGCCACAATCCAGTAATCTACCGAGAAGCTCGCATGTGCCGCCGTAACCGTTCGGAAGCGCAATACGCTGTCCACGCCGCCGTGTTCGACGGCGTTGTCCGACAGTTCGCCGTCCTCAGCATCTTTGAAGGTACCCGCTTTGCCTTCTATAGCGTAGTTGCCGACGGCGTACTGGTCGAAACCGTCTTCACCAACGGACATCTTACCCGAAATGAGCAGGCAGCAACGGCCTTTATAATCCAAGATATAGTTGTCGTCGGGTACGTAGAGGGCGGTATCTGCCCGGCCGGCCCGCGAAATCTGAAATACCTGGTGCATAAACAGCCGGATGTCGCGCTCGCTGTCGCGCTCGTTCGTTACATGCACCGTACGGACAAAGGCGTTAAAATCCGTATCAACAAAATCGTGCAACAGAAGGGTAACACCCAGCTTGTCGGAGTGCATCCTGACTTCGCTGACCGGGGTATTGTCCTTGTACGATACCGATATCTGCCAGCTGCCGTCATTGGTCCAGCTAAACTTTTTTCCGTCCGAACCTTCGACCCAGACACCAATCTTATGCTGCGAACTCCTGGCATTGGTCAGGTTGTCCAAACCGACATAGGGATAATAAAAGTCATGGACCAGGCCGCTTTCATCCAAACCCACAAAAAGCTGGCCATTCGCCAGTACTACCGGCCTACCCATGGAAAACTCCGACTGTAACACCAGCTATCAATTGCTTCAACTGCTCAGACACCCGGCTCATATCTCCGCCCCTTTTTCCATCAACCGGAACCGCATATCATGATAGGCGTTCATAAAGTTAATATAAGCCTCGTACGGCGTGTCATACGGACTAAAATAGGCATGTATATCACCGTCATTCCACCATTTGGTACACATATAATAAAAATGGTCGGAAGTTTGCAAGCGCCGCCAGTCATCAATCAGAGCTAAATCGTGAGTACCCAACACGGCCTGCTCCATATTGTAGAGGCACCGGATGGCAGTGTGCTGCATGGGGTTACCGAGCCAGGCCGAAAGGTCTCGCTCGGTATCGGCCCATGTAATAGTGTCCGGGACATCGACGCGGTCTTTGACCTCAAAATTATCGATAGCTTCGCTGACCGTCATAAAGGTGTTGCCGTGCGTCGACATCCACTGGCCCGGCAAGTGGCTCAGGAAATCGAATATCCCCGATGCTTCCCACTGGTGCTCGCCAAACGTTTCATAGTCCATAAACAGGTTGTATACGTCAGCGTCGGCTTCGCGGTTGAGCCAGTCGGTAAACTTGTCGGCTGTCAGCGGCCATTCACTCCAAGCCTGGTTGCCAAAACGGAAGGCTATGTCATCACTCAAGCGATAATTTTTGAGCAGCAGACGGATGTTGTCCGTGTATGTCGGCTGGTAGACAAAATTCGGCTTGCGCCAGCCCAATATCGGATCCCAGCCTTCAGCCAGTATGCCTTTGTAGCCGGCCTTGTCCGCCCAATATGCAATGTCGTTGTTGTACGACAATTCGGTATTACGAAACACCTGCGGCGTCTGACCGAATAACTTATGTACCTTATCGCGGTGCATGTTTACCTGAGCTTCGAATTCACTGCGCGAATAGAAGAACGCCAGGGAATGGTGGTATGTCTCGGCGACGATCTCAACCCGGCCGGTAGCACAGAGCTCCTGGAACGATGCAAGCGCTTCCGGCGACCACTGCTCCAGTTGTTCCAGGACTGTGCCGGTGATAGACAAACTGAGCTTAAACGAAGGATTACTTTGCAGCAGCGCAAGCAGGCGCTGGTTTGCCATCAGATATGATTTCTCGGCGACTTTGCGTAAGATTCGCTCGTTACTGGTATTGGACTGGTAATGGGCGCCAAAATAGTCGTGGTTGTTGCCGGTATCAAAAACGGTGTAGTGCCGGATCCGGTACGGCTGGTGGACATGGAGGTACAGGACGATGGCTTTTTTCATGCCGCGGCTCCTGCTAAATCACCGGTTACATGCTGCCTATAGATTGCTTGCAGTTTGTCAACGGACGGTTCCCAGGACATGCGGTCATACTCACGCATCATATTATTGATAAGCTCCTGGCGCAACGGCGGATTATCGATAGCAGCGGTAATCTGATTGGCCATCTCTTTGATATCCCAGAAATCAACCTTGAGGCAGTTCATTAACACCTCGCTAATGCCCGACTGCTTGCTTATAAGCGACGGTGTGCCGTGCTGGATAGCTTCAAGCGGCGTCAAGCCGAACGGCTCCGAAACGGATGGCATGACAAACAGGTCGGCAATGGCAAAAGCATCGCGCCAGGCCTGCCCGCGCTGAAACCCGGTAAACAGGACATTCGCGCCAATGCCAAGCGATGCCGCCAGGTTAAGTAATTCGTAATACTGCTCACCCGCGCCAACGATCAGGAACATGGTTTTGGGCGACTTATGCACTACCGACTGGGCAGCGCGCAAAAAGTTCGTCAAGCCTTTTTGGACGGTTAGGCGGCCGACATTAACCACTACGTGCCATCCATTAGCCTTCAAAGCGCTCAAATATACATAAAGATTTCGATCCGACAGATAAGACTCAGCCTGGTCGGACAATTTGTCGATGCTATTGTGCACCACATCAATCCTATCAGCCGGTATGTCATAATCACGCATGATGATGTTTTTCGTGTGCTGCGACACGGCGATAATACGGTCGGCCAGCGTGAAGGCCGTTGATTCGATTTCCGCCACCAACGGATTTCCGCCGCTGCCTCCGGCCCGGTCGCTTTCCACTGAGTGAACATGGACAATCAGCGGCTTTCCGGACACATGCCGTGCCCGCAGACCGGCCCGGAACGTCAACCAGTCATGGGCGTGGATTATGTCAAACGTCCTACCCCGGATGATCCGGGCAACCGCTTTTTCGTACATTTGTTGTTGGCCGTAAATATCTACCCACTCTTCGCGGCCATCGCTGTAGATATATTTATAACTATCGTAGGCTATACCGGCGCGTACCACGGTTTCGACCCCTTGCGGGTGGGCGGCAATGACCTGCATGAAGTTAATAGCATGCTCTGCCGAATAAGGCACTACGAAATCTATGTCAATATCGCCGCGTTTGGCCAGAGTTCTGCACATTTGGAAACAGGCCACCCCTAACCCACCACTGTTGTGAGGAGGCAATTCCCACCCAAGCATCAATACCTTCATGGCCCTCTGTCTAATTATGTTTAGTTACTTTACCCACGAGTATAAATTGCCCGCCCGCTAAACACAACCTCAAAAGCTTCATTGCTGTAAAATGCCCCGAAATCTATGATCCGCAGTCCCTGGATTACAACAAAATAGTCGAAATGCCGGCTTTTTGGCGATATACTAGTCAAATGAACGAGGATCAGACTCAAGAGGGCGATGAGGCTTCGGAGCGTTCCAATGGTGCGCCTTCTAAGAAGCATGGAGAAAACTCAAATGAGAAACCGAAACTAAGAGGAAAACCGAGACGGCCTCTCCGGAAATTGCTTATTGCCGCCGGCAGCACGATTGCCGTGTTGCTCTTATTGGCCGGCGCTTTCGTCGGCTACCTATACGCCTCGTCACCCATTTCTATCCGCGAGCCGCTGCTCGAGCATTACCACTTCCGGATGCAGATATTGGTAAACGGCAAGAGCGAAAACTTCGGCGATGCCAAATACCAGACCCCCTACGACAAAGGTAGTTGCAACGCAGCGCTGCCCAACGAACCGATCCACTTCCACGACAACATAGACCAGTTCGTGCACATTCACTGGGAGGGTATCACCGGCGGCCAGGTATTGAAGCACTATGGCTGGAATTTTATCGGCGGTATCCATGGATCAGGATCTTTAGGCTACCGGTTTGATTCAGCGCCAAAACTGCAAAATATTCCTATCCACGGTACAACCTTGCCGGCTATTCCCGACAATGCTGCTTTCCACGTGTTTATCCGCGACGGTGACAACTACAAAGAAAAATCCTTCGATGATTTTACCCATCAGGACCTTGAAGAATTCTTCGGCCGTACCAGCAATTTCCCGGCCAATAAACTGAATAAAGCCAAGCGTGGCCAGCTTGATACCAAGCTCCGGGAAATGTTCCAGAGAGTCTCCCCGACAGCCTACGCGCAGGATAATGCAACCCATCATTCCGGCGCAAGCCATGGACACTCTGGCGATACCGCCGAATTGACCCGCCTGAATAATCTCATCGGCGATGTCGTACTATTCGTCCAGAAAGATAAACCGTCCGATTCCGCAGTGAAAGACCGCTTCAACCGCCTGGCACCGCTGAGTGACAGCACCTGCGGCGGCTAATTTGTTCTGCCCCGCTACTCCCGCTGCTGTTCGAGCGGCAGACCTAAGACTGGAACACTATCCGGACGGTCACGGATATGAAAATCAGTTTCTGCCGCTACCGGAAATGCTTCACCATCGAACTGGACAAATGTCGGTGAGAGCACCCGGAACCGCCGGTCGCCGGTCGGTTCGCCCCGCAATCCTCTGGCCAGCGCTTCTGTTACTGTACGCCTTGCAAACGTTGCGATAAACCGATGGTCGTCAAACTCCGTCATGACACTACCGCCACGGTTATCGACAACAAGACGCATTACCTTTGCAAAATGCTGTAAGTTTCCGAAAAACATCTCATGGGCAACAAATTCACCCCGGCTATCGCGACACCGGAACGGTTCATCTTTAATGAGTTCCCGTAGTGTAGTCATACCATCACGTACGTCCGATAACGCACCATTAACAATACCTCGCAAGCGTCGTGGAAGAAACGGTACGTCTTGCCGGCCTGAACGGTATGTATCGTCGGCGTAGATGGCCGAGGCTTTAGCAGAATATCCAACCCCAACGTAGCCGATAGCCCGGCGTGTCTCCATCTCAGATTTCGTATTCCGAGTCACCTCAATACCATTGAGCATATAGGCTTCGCCAAGTTTCATGACATCGAGAAATTTCCGACCTTTGATTATGGAGCCGCCGTAGAGAGACCTCGATACATCACAGGCATTACCTGCCGGTATAAAGACCGTGTGCACCGCACTATTTACCTGGGCTAGTTCAGGCCTAAAGCCGAACATATTTGCGCCGCTGTGCGCCATTCCGTCACCACCGCAAACCAATAATCATATCGCCTGGCTTTACCTTGCCTGCCAAAAACTCCGCATTCTCTAGCGCATCTTTACCCGGCGTCTCCCATACTTCAGGCACACCCCAAGCCGAATCTTCTGATAGCGGGCTAATAACTTCCGGCCCGACACGTTCGTAATGTGTGCTGGCGGGATTGCACACCACCACCGGCCGGTAATCTAGGCTTGTTCGCATAATTTGCGTATTATACCTATTTGACTGACCGGCAACAATACTGGCGGGAAAGTGGATAAGACTACGTCTGTCGAGAAGCATTATTGAGGCTGGCGTCGCCTGCTACAATAAACGTGTATGAACGGAGGATTGCCATGAAGATTGCCGACATACATGCGCGACAGATAATCGACAGACGGGGCAACCCGACGGTTGAAGCCGATGCTACTTTAAGATGGCACCGTCATCAGCAAAGAAATTAAATCATCCGGCAGTACAGCATAGACTAACGTAACTCGTTTCGCAAATCATGTATGTATACTAAACAAGTACGGTTCGTGCGGAATTAAAATATCATGCCTGCAATATTAATGTTATACGGTACGCATAGGAACCATCCTTGGCGAGAGGATATGTTCGACAGGCCCGACCAAATCCAGTCCATGCTTGCCAAATCCGGATTGCAGTTTCATGTAGCTTGCGTGACACACCGGCCAACCGGTAAAGATGAGCTGCCCGGGGTACTGATAGCACGCAACCCCGTTTACGACAGCAGCGGCGTAATGGCTGAGGCCGATTTTAAACCCGGCAGCATCGAAGATTACCCGGTTGTAATTGACCATTGGGTAGACAATTTCCAAGATGAGATAACCCATCCAGACGGTTCGATTGAACGCATCGCGTACGGCATTGGCCTCCCGGCAGATCGGTTGATTAACCACAAAAGTGTGCAAACACTCGGCAACCGGAAAGATATAATGCACACAATACTGAGCGACCATGGGGTGGCGATTGATACGTATGGGGTAGGCGAGCTCGACAAACTGGAAGCTGACTATGGTAACTGTAAGGTTATCTTTAAACCGCAGGGCGGGTCGAATTGCAAAGGAATTGAAGTTTATTCATCGATCAGCCGACTGCAAGACGCGTTACGCCGCAGAGATATCCCTCGGAACGGGCTTGTGCAACCCTTTTTAGACTTCACCAATCCTATTCCGAATCTTGAAGCTTTGTCGCCGGAAGGCGCCAAAAGGCTCAAAGTAGTGAATGTTTCGGCCGACAGGGGCCGTGAAATACGGGTGCATATATTCATTACGACGGATCCGCGCGGAGAGAAGCGCGTTGAAACCTTCCCTATTCTAAAATCTAGCGCCCCTGGTACCGCGATTATGGAACATTGCGAATATACCGCACTTGACCCGGAATGTTTTCCCGAAGATTCATTCGTATCGAGAAAAACCCGTGCCATCGCTTTGGCCGCCGTCGAAAAGGCCCAGGCATATCATCTATACGGCGTTGCCGACTGGAGTTTCACGACATTACCGCAGAACCAAACGGATCAAGCCGTCATTGCCGATTTCAATTGCCGCGGCCCGAGGCTTTGGGAAGGCGCACTACCCGCCCGCGAAGCATTTATCAACATGCTAACGACGATTGCAAGGCAAAACTCAACGTAGAATTACATGTTGGCCGCGTCTGGCAACTGCGGCAGTAAGGGCGGCAATTGCCAGTGATGCTCGAATCGGGCTGTCGTCAGTAACATCAGTTTCGCCTCGTGGCGAAAGGTATGCGACAGTTTTTACGAGCTGCGAAAAC
>JBGTNV010000048.1:0-4278 GCA_041742875.1 Saccharimonadales bacterium (SeqCode)
GATTTGGTGATATCCGCCCGTGCGACTGTTACATTCGGGTAATATGGCAGGCTGCATAATACCAACCCATTAATCAATGAGGGATGCTCGGCGGCCAGACGGAGCGCGATGAGGCTCCCCATAGAGTGGCCGACCAGGCTAAAGCTGCCATCTACGCCTGCCTTCCGCAGGGTTTCTAGTATGGCGCTAATGTGCGCTTGGTAGTTGTAGGTAATACCGTGCGGCTTCGGAGACATACCGAATCCAAACAGGTCTATAGCAATAAAACGATAGCCTTCCGGCTTCAGGTCTTCCAGGGGACGCCAATAGCGGCTTGAGCCGGCCATACCGTGCAGCAATACTACAGGCTTGCCCTCGCCGGATGTTTCGTAGTGCAGAGTCATAATGCGTAAAAGAGGTTAATGCCCTCCCCGTTAGCTAGCTCGTCAGTATCCACCTCACCACGTAATCTTTAATTTTCCGATACTCTGCTTCTTCGAATTGCATGTTAGCAATACAAAACTTCTTATTCGTGATGTGGGAACAAAACATACACTCGTATATGTCGCCACAGTCCTGTATGAAGAAGCTGTTCACTACTTTTTTAGACCATATCACGGAAAAGCTGTTAGAACACCCTTTACTGTCTTCGATGCGGGTGCAGTAGGTAGAACTGTTAGAGCGTTGCCCGGCCGCAATGTACTCGCTCCCGAAAACTCCATCAGAAAAGAGTATATTTTTTGAATCGCTTATGTCCTGTGACCGGAAGACGTTTTCCGAAGTATAGATGTTATCCGATTCCGCAATATTAAGTGAGTCGAGGTGCCGGTCGGTGGCGGTGTAGTTAATTTCATTCCAAGCCGCCAGAATGTCATCCATGCCATTGATTGCACGCGTAGGAGTTATGTCCCAGTCATCTTTTGCCCACGCATTCTTTACCGTAATAAACTTCGTAGGATTCACGGCTTGCGTATATGTTGGCTCGCCGGTTGTAGAATCGTTGACCTGCTGGGGTAATCGAATATCAAAGGCGTACTTTTGCATAAACTGCTCAAGCGACAGCGGGTTTTTATAGCCGAATATCTGACCGATTATTTTGTCCAGCATGTCTTGAGCTTCCTTGGAGGTCATTATTTGGAATCCTTTCGCTTGTTTACTTTGAGCCGGCTGGAGGAATGTTCAGCCAGTAACTCGCTTAGATTGAATATTCCGGCAGGAGTAGGTTTGTCCGAGAGCTGATTGCCCATAAATGGCGCTATTTCTTCAACACTTTGCGGCAATATCTGTTTCGGTACATGAATCGTTCGCGGTGCACTGCTGCCAGCTGCCGCAACCCGCCCTTCCTGGAACCTGGAAGGCAACACTGCCGGGGCTTGCCTGTATTCCTGCAATTTCCCCGGATCCGTATTTGCCGCTGGAACCGGGTTTGGCGCGTCAACCGTCTTCGCTTTAACGGCAGGAACTACCTGGCCGTTTGCCAAGACGCGCACCAGACACTCCCTGGGGTGCAGCTCCGTCATTATCTTAATTCGAATATCGGTCTCTTTAAGGCCCTTCTTATGCTCTTCCTCAACCATTTCTTTCGGAAGCTCTATATTCAGGTTGCCCTCCAAGGCCCTGGCGTCTTCCTCCGAGACTTTGAACGTATAGTAGTTGTATACATTTGCGAAAATTGCATCGCGCAAGTCCTTTTCAATCTGTCCGAAGTACTGCTGTGTCAGTATCACAGACAGGTTAAATTTACGTGCCTCGGCAAGTATCGAGGCGAGTGCGGGGTTTTGCACCACCGAGACCTCATCAATGATCAGGATTACTTTCTGGCCGAATGCGCGGGCCTGGGCAAGCAAGAATATTTGCTGAATCAACAGCCCTGCTACGGTTTTTACCACCCTTTCCCCCATACTGACCTTGTTCAAGGAGAAAACGGTCAAGAAATTGTCCTGTATCGTTTTTGCAAGCGACAGCTCACCCTCACCGACCAAAACCGGCTGCATTTGCATTTCGTCAACCAAAGATACTAAGGGCGAAATTGACTCGTTGTAGTATTTCGTTCTCATTTCATTGAAGTCGGCGCCGAAGAACTGGATTATGTTGGCGGGTACATAGCCGGACACATGCCCTATAATTTGATTCCTAAGGTCAACCTCTGTCAGGAAGCGCTTCAGCGTATCCAGCGACATAGTCTGAGCCGTAAATAGCACAAAAAGGCTGAAGCGCAGGACGCGATCAACTTTGGGGTTATATTGTTCCCCCATAAGCGACTTAAATAGCGTACCCGTAAGTTCGGTCGCCGCCGATATATCGGTTGCCGCCCCCGCAAAAAGCTGGGTACTTTCGTTGTTAAAATTTACGATCTTGGATTCGGGTATATGCGCAAAATCAGGCGCGATAGACGAGTGAGGATCTATCACGATTACCCGATAGTTCATCTTTAGGGATGTACGATACAGGCGGTCAACAAAAAGACCGATGAACTTGGACTTGCCGCTGCCGCTTGACCCGATAATGAATGAGTGCTTGTCAAACTCATAGCCTGTGAGATTCAAGTAGTAATTGTTAGAGAAGTAGGGGAACGTATCTACGGTAAAGAGAGCGTTGGCGCTGTCACTTGAGAGCATATGAAGCGACTTCTCGATATCAAGGTATTTTGGCACGGTTCTTTTGAGATACCGGGTATTGGTTGCAAAATCCACGGAAAGCAGTTTGCTCGGGAAAAAGTGCGTGATTTTACTGGACTTTGACCAGTGACCGCCCGCATCCTTAAAATACAGACTGCTTCGGATAAGGGCTTTATCGGCAGTAACAGCTCTGACCCTGAATACGGCATACTGTAAATCCTTCGTCTTTTTAACGGCGGTTTTCTCTTTCAAATCAAGAATGTTGCCGCCAGTTACAAACTGCATAAACCGTTCTTTGGCAACCGTCTCAGGATGCTGTAGTTCCCGCTCATCCACAGGCCGCAAGAGAAGCCCCTCCAGGGTGTTGGATAGAGAACTAATATCTTTGTCGGAGCTTATAAAGAAACGGATCACGTTGTCAGTACAACGAAATGTTACCTCAAACTTACTGAATGTCCCAAGATAGGACAAGAGGGCTTTGTACAGCTTCACCCAGTGTTCGGGGAGCAGCTGGTCTGTAAGTACATAGAGCTCAAAGTGGTGTTTCATAGGTATCGGCATTCCGGACTAACTTCTCTAAATTGTACACGCTATACTTCTTATGCGGAAGGCGCACACCCACGCTGACTTTTTCCATACTGACCGTTCGGCGAGAACCGAGTTTCGGTCAATCGTTCAACGATAACGGCGCGAGCGATGTAGCCCGGATGTTCATTCGGCTACTCTGCAGGCTGCCAGTTGCGTTCATTGCTCCGTTCAACAACGGAAACAGCATCGCCAACCCTCACAGCGGCACCCGGTTCATAGGCATGTACTGTGTTTTGCCCGAAGAATTCGCCTCTTTCGCCGCCAACCGGGTCAACGCCTCGACGGGTGGCACGCAGCACTTCTGTAACCGGCCGTTCCTTCGATAGCTCACCTATCCGTTGGTCTATATTGGGTACGGGACAGCGTGCGCAAGCACGTACGATAAACGCACGCAGACTTCCTATACGCACTTCCCGCCAGTAATCTTCGTCGTATGCAGGCGCGCCCTCTACAACGATGTTAGGGCGGAACCTGTCCGCAGTTATAGGCTGGGCGAGCTGTCTATTCAAGGCAGCAAGCGAATTGGCAGAAGCAAGCAGTATAGGAAAACCATCAGCGAAACCCGTGTGCTGACTCGCGCCGTCAACGCGGCATTCCGGCTTAACGGAGCGGGCCTGCCGCACCCGGAGCAAGCGGGCTTTCCTGCCTAAATAATCACTGAAGTATTCGCCTGCCTCAGCGCCCTCGTTAGTGCCGGTGCCCCGCTTCTTCCAAAGGTTTACGGCTATAACTTCCGAGTCAGGGTCGCGTTCCAGCGAGACCGCCAGTTCTCCCATACCGGGCGCGGCAGCGACCAATCGGCCGTTTTCGATGCGGGTTTGTACTAAGGCAAGTTCAGGATGGGTGCGCTGCGACAGGAATTGGCCGTTAGAGCCAACGAGCATCCATTCCCGGTCATGCTCAATGCCAAGCTCGGAAAAAGCGACTTCACCTGCTTCAACGGCTCCGCAGGACTTAATGGGGTAATAGCTCAGGCTTACTACTTCGATGCCGGACATTCTAAGGAGTATATCAGACTGGCTATGAATAGCACTGATACATGGTGCCGCCAGGATAGCTTGTAACGGGGAGGAGATATGAAAGGGGTTCTATG
>JBGTNV010000049.1:0-10370 GCA_041742875.1 Saccharimonadales bacterium (SeqCode)
AGTGGAAAACCCGATGGCATGGCTTCGATTTCCTTGTGCGCAATACCCGTGACCATATGTACTATAGTGTTACTTAATTCTCGTACGCGTGGCCAATCGTCCCTAGTAAGGGCCACCATATGCGCAGGCACATCTCCATTATCGCCTTCAGCGATTCTATCTACAATGCCTGAGGCAATCCCAGCACTCATTTCTGCCAAATGTCGCCGTTGTTCTATCCTGTCGGCCAACCCTTCGTGTTCAGGGTTTTCGAAAATCCTTTTTCTGACCTCAGACATAAAAACTACCCTACGACTTCTGCGTCTATGCCAATAGAACCTAGGAGCTCGGTGGTGCGTTCGGCCAGCAAAGCTTTGTCTGCTTCGATTGCTTTCCTCGAAATATCCCACGGGCTAACATACAACTGTGTTTTATCGTCGGAGGTATCTACCAAAACAGGGCCATTAAAATCATAAATCGGACCCTCCCTGTCGTGGGGTGCGTCACCTTGTATGTTTCCAGTGGTAAGATAATTGCTAACTGCTCGAGGATCAAGATCTACGGGCGGCTCAATGACTACTATCAGCCCCATTGGCTGACTGTCCTCTGTCCCGAATGGCAGAAGCGTGATCTGGTCTGAGCTGCCATCAGGAATATTGTTCTCTAAGATTGAAACGCGGCACATTTCCATTAGATGATTTTATCACAAAAAGCAGCATATGTCAAAACCTCCAACCATTGCTTAACCAAGCGAAATATTATAGAGTATGGCTATTCTATTTATGCGTTACTCTAACGAATACCCCGAAATTGGCAATGAGCCTGACTATGCGGTTACCGCTCCGGCCTGCGAAGTATTGCTGGATCCGGCGCAAGCGGCCGAATTATGGTCTGAAACAGCTGGCTCCGCTTACAGTATTGTCGAACAAGTTAATGAGCGCGTCAGTCAAGTCCAAGCTGTGTCGGAAGTATTGGATAGTATGCCGTCGCCGGTCATACCTATTGCTGATGCCGTTAGGTTTGGTGCGGTGACCGAAGGCCAAGCCTGTCGGTTCTACCGGGCATTGAGCGATATTCTGGATAACCCTGATTATGCCCGCCTAGCGTTGTATTTTCCATTCCAGCTACTGCCGGAGCCATCATGGCGGCCGGATGACAGCGATTTACAAACTGCGGCCGTTAGGTTTGCAGCTTCATATCGTTATGCTTGGTACGGTTTGCTGGGTGTGCGTGACGTACGGGCCAATTTCGTGGATGGAGATGTAATGGAAGATGCGGTTGAGTCCGGTGACATGGAGCGGGTGGTTAAAGCCGCCCATTTGGCGCCGCAATTGGTCAGGGCCGGAATGTTGAGTTTGGATGAGGTTACCGCGTTGCATAATAGTGTCGAAGAACCTGTCCTGAGGCGTAGCCTGGACGAAGCATTGCTGGGAATTTCTTACGACGATATGAAAGAAAGTGCGGTGTCAGTTGAGCCACAATACCCGCCGGCTCCTATATCCGAGAACCGGAGAAAATGGCTGGAACAACAGCGCTACGAGCAATCGGTCTCGGCGGCTGCCAAAATACTAGCAGGCAGGGTTCTACAGAATAGACTGCCGATTGAAAGTGTCACCGATTCCCCCGATGTGATCATCGAAGCAATTTACGGCGCGGTTGAGACTGCTGCCGTAAAGAGCGACGGGTCTGCCGCGGCGTTGCTAGAACAATATAAAGGTCTTCTATTTTCGCTATTTGACCATGACGATCCAACCGTCAATGAGCGGCTTGGAAGTGTGCTGCGCAGGCTCCGCCGGCTCAATCTGCTTGAAGCCACGTTGCTGGAGGATAAAGGCGTATATCTGTCCGATCCGACCGGTCCTCCGTCCAAAAACTTAGCGCTCATGCAAAATGAAATAACCGGCATCAAGCGAATTATCGGGTCGATGGAAGCGGACCCTGAATTAAGCGGTTTCACATATCCGGTTATGCTACTCGGAGGATCACGACTCAAAGGCTATGGTGAGCCCAGCTCGGATGTTGACGTCAGTGTATTCATCAAGCCAGGTACACCTGATTCGGCAAAGCAGCGAATCCGCCAGCTGTTAGATGCAGTAGGTGGAATCGACGGACAGCATTTTGAACCGATCGAGTACTGGCTGGAACAAGCGGGTCCCGGCCGGTTAGCGGTCCGTGATGTACCGGAGCCTGACCTGCAGACTGCCGACCGTTATTGGTCACATATGCTCTTCGGCGCGGCCTGGATCGGTGATGCATCGGCCATTTCCCAGTTGCAGCAGGAATTGTTGCCGACATATTTTCACGACACTTCAGCGTCGCGGTACGGCCACACTGAGCGGGAGTTATATTTAGAGCGGATCGAGCAGGATTTGCTGCAGTATAGGCTAATGCATAAAGGATATGCGCGGCATTATCCGACGTATAAATTGAATAAAACAAACAGTTTGGAGCCAACTGCCGCTGTAGATGGAGCGAGCGTCTTTTGGGACCCCGGATACCGGCAACTGGCCACGGGCTTGTTTGTCAGACATGTCTTTTTGCCAGAAAAGCCCATAATGTAGTGGAATAAAATTGGTAAGTAGGGTTCCAAAAGCGACATTGCTGTCAGTTTTGGAACCCCCATCGGGTCCGGTGCAGCCACTAGGGGCGGCACCGGACCCGGATGGGTTAGTACTCAGGAACGGTAGTTCGGCTTGTCGAGAATGCGTGTGTATGCATCCGTAGTTGCTTGCAACGCAGCTGGTCGAAGGCGCACGCCGCCGATGCCTGTCACTGCACTGCCTGTCACCGCAGAACTCTGGCCACCCAACTCGGGCCAGGGGATCTGCGATCCGAGCAAGTGGAGTGTGCCGAAGTACCGCAGCTCCTCGTCGCCAGCCGGCTGGTCTGCAACCTGCATGATGGCCAGAATGAAGCGTGTGATGTTGACCTCCAATCGTGGGTAGGTGGAGCTGACGGCGACGCCAAGTTGCCGGAGCATTTGCTCGCGGTTGGCGGCGCCAATCATAGCCGGCAGTCGCGGATCCTGGAGAGTCTCCCTGATCTGCGTGGCCTGGTAGGCCAGTGCTGCCGTGATCTGCACACCGGTGCCGGCGAAGACGCGGTTGATGGCGTCGTTGACGCTGTCGGCGTGGTCGCGCAAGATGGCGGTGTCCGGAGGCTGCATCATGCCCGGAGGCATTGCCATGCCGCCGCTGCCCATGGAAGCGATTGCCGCCATGAACATCGCCGGGTTTGCCCCTTGCTGCATCCAGGTTTCCTGCCAGCTCTTCAGTTGGTCGTAGAAGCCGAGGATGGCTGGCCACAGGCGGTCATTGACACGTTGGAAGAGCTCGCGTTTGCGGGCCTCCGTCACGTAGTTGCCGTCGAGGCCGGGGATGGCTTGGAAGATGTCACCGTAGCTGGTACGCGTAAGCTGCTGCCGCAACTTGAAGTAGGTCGGGTCGACCTGCTCTTCGATGCTGTCGGCGAACTGCTCCATCAAGGCGACCAATTTGGCCGGAATGGCGTAGAGACCAAGTCGGTCAGCCAGAGCTGCCCGGATTGCGGAGATGACGGTCGACTGGTCGACTTTCAGTACGCCGCCCGCTTGGAGTGCCGCGAGCCATGAACTGTCATCGGGTACCGCCGGCAGGATGGCGTCGAAATTGACCGGCGCCAGTGCGGCTGCATCGGCAGTAGCGGTGACGGCCGGATGAACCGAGGCCAGCAGTTTACGGGCCGGGAGGGTCTTCATGCCGGCGCCGGTGAGGTCCTGCTCGGTCAGCAGTGCCAGGTCGCCCAGCGTACTTGCTCCCAGCTCCTCGATTGCACTTACGACGTCGTCGCTAGCGCCGAACTCCCGCAGTTTCGCGGTCAGTTCGTCGGAAGCAGTCGTGTCCGGGGGTTCCGGAACAGGCTGGCCACCTATGACAGGAGTATCGTCGGACATGTCAATCTCACCTTCTGTGTGGATGGTGCAGTGGACTTGCTGGTCATTTGCAGAGCTTATCCAGCTCGGTTGGTCCGAAAGAAACCATGCGGACCGGGATATCGGTTGACTGGAGCATTGTTCCAGCGCATAGGCCGTAAAGCGCATGCTGGCTGGCATCCTTGTCAAGCCGTATCTGATGTATCTCCGGCGAGCAATCGAGTAACTGGCGCCCGAGAGCGGCCTGGTATTCGAGTTGCCCGCTGATTCCGTTGTTGCTGTTGTTGCCGTCGGCACCGTTCCAGACCCTGATCGCGCCCGTGGGCGTGAACAAAGTTGGATCTAGAGCGCCATGGTAACGGTCGCAGACCTGCCAGATCCCGGTCTGTTGGACCTGGTCAAAACAGGTTACGGCCAGACCGTCAAACATCGACGGGCCGCCGCAAGCTTCGACTGCATAACGCAGGAGTACGAAGTCCAGCGGACCGGCCCGTACCTTGCCCTGGTAGCGGTTGTCGTCGGCTGCGTTTTGGGGCAGCAGGCGTTCCGTCAGCCGGAGGTCGGCAGAGGGCATCGGGCCTGCTCCATGCCGGACGGCATAGGCGCGGGTTATTCCGATGTTGACGATTTTCCCGTCATAGCCGGCGTTCCGAAGCATGCCGTGCGAAAAGCTTGGCAGTGTTCGGATGGCGCTGGTATGCGGATGAAACCCGACCAACCGGTCAGTCAGTACGCCGTGAGACGTTTCGACGACAGCCACTCCCTCCTTGGCGAGAATTTCGTTGCCAAGGTAATCGTGGCTGACGACATTTAACTGACCGGAAAGCTCGGCGAACCGTGTGGTGACATAGTCCAAAAACCCGTCGTCGTGCAGCAGCCGGACTTCCTGGTCGTACGCAGCCTGGTCGCCGGTTAAAAACTCGCCAGCGATGATTGGCTGCAGCTCGGACTGGATAGCTTGCCTGATGGCAGCCAAGCGGTCCCGCAAGCCGGGTTGTTTGAGATCCCCGGCCAAGAGCGCGAGTTCCGGTGACTGCCGGTAGGCCCGATATGCCTGTCCGACTCCTGCGCCGACTGTTCCACGCGGATGGTCGCGCCGGGCTAATTCTTTCAGCCGAGAGGCGATCCCGTGGAACGGCGTGGCGCACAATGCTCTTCTGTCCGCGGTCAACAGGTCGAATGGTTGGAAAACGCCTTGCTCGTACCTGAGGTGTGCCGCTTCATTGAGCAAACCCTCCGGAGTGATGATCATCTGCTCCGAAAGGTGTGTCGGGATACCGTCCAGGGTGCCGCACCCCCATTGGCTGAAGTCGAAACTCCGGCCTCCGGAAGTGCGGACACCATGGCTTCCCTGTGCGCCACCACGCTTGATGACGGTATGGGCACTCATCATCGTGCAGATTCTGTGGACCACTCCACCCTTGCCACCGTCGCCAGGACTGAGGTCGGTGACGACATAGATCTTACTAGTCATGTTGCCACCTCTCACGGTGTCTGGTAACGGTCATCTGGTCGTCAGAGCCAATCGGGCCCTTTATGTGTATCCACCACGGGCGTGCTGTGTGTCGATGCGGTAGTTCCGCTCGAACCGATTGGCCATAGGTCATCCTTGCTGCTGAACAGGTCGCCCTGCATCGGCCGGATGCCGTAGTTCGGCAGGGCTGCCTGAGCGCCAATTGGGATGTCGCTCACCGAACGGACAATTCTTTGTGCGTCGGTGTCGCTGACCCCATTCATTGCTAGGAATCCTTCAACCTCCTCAAGTTCGAGCGTACCCTCTGTGAGGCCGATGATGACGGCTTGCACGAGGGGCAGCAGCTCGGTTCGAGGCAGTGTGATCACCCGTTCCGGGCCGTAGATCCCGGTCCAGAACCGTCGGGTGGTGTTGGCATCGTAGCCACGACTCTCGACCTGGAGGAAGAAGGCGTGCGCGCGATTAAGCAACGCTTGGACTACTTCCCTGGTAGAAGGCAGGTTGTGACGGTCAATCTCGAAGCCGTTGGCGGCAACCTTGTCAAACACATCGCTACCAAAGATCCGGATAAGCTCACGTTCCTCCAGATGGTCTCGCGCCGGTTCGTCCGAGATGGTAAAGTCATATCCCTTCAGGTCGATGCGGTTTATGTATGCCGCTGTCAGGTAAGCAGCGCCGAAGATGCCGTAGTGCGGGTCTTCGCCGTCGTTACCACCGCCTCCGCGTTGCGGGGCCATCAGTGTCAGTTGCTGGACGATCTTTTCGGCCAGCATTTCGAACTGCGGGCGGCAGAGCACGAATTGGTCGACGCAGTCGCCGAATATCCCGGTTGCCATGTGCAGATCGTAGCCAGGCAGAACACTGCTGCACAAGCCGAAGGCCTGCTCCAGCACCCTGAGGGCAATGTCGACACTGGTGCCCATGCTGGCGGTTGTGTCCAGCCGTGTTTCAACCGGCATTGAAGTGCCGATTGTCAGCTCAAACAGCCCGTCAGGCCGCTGCTCGAATCGCAGTAGCGAACGGCGGATAACACCGTAACCTGCCGGGTCGACCAACGGGTCGAGTTGACCGGTACGTCGGGCCTGCTCCTCAGCTCTTGCGGTCGCCGGGCCTTGGTCCGGGACGTAACTCTGGGTGGCTGACCTGTAGCTATCTGCCGAGAACGTTCTTCTTCCCATGAGACTCTTCTCCTTGTTTCGATCTGCCTAGATTGGCAGGGTCTTGAAGGGATGGAATGTACGGCCGAACAACCCATCTACCAGTTGGTAGAACTGGTGATGGGCTTCCTGGGAGTGGCCTTGCCGCTGGCATGCCAATTCCCAAAGAAGTCTGATATACGGCAGATCCTCATCGGCCGAATACGGATAATCGCCTGTTTCAGGCTCGCCACCAATAGCAGCGAACACCGCTTGCGCGGCTTGGGCGATGTCAAATGCGCGGTCGGGCGATGGAATCTCTGGCTGGTGCAGACGTGCTGAGGTCCAATCGAGAACTACTGCGAAGTGGTCATCAGGTTGGATCAGGATATTGCTGCCTGTCAGCATGCCGGCGGTAACCGCTTGGCCATGGACTAGGGTCAGCAGTTTGAGCAGCCGGCCCATAATCCAGGCACTGGTCCTGAGGTCGATGCGCAGGCGGTCTTTGACGGCAAGGTTGGACAACGGCACCAGTGTAGCGATGTCGTCGACATCCTTGAACGCCAAAATGATGATCCGGCGTCCTCCTTGCTTTTCGGACACGAAATTGTCAACCAACAGCGGAAACAGGCGGTCGTAATTGAACGCTTTTCCGCTTGGCTGGCTGGGATGTGATTCGATGTCGTTGGAAGCCTGTTTGAGCATCCTGAGTATGAACGCCGCGCGGTCAAGCCGGCCATTGTGGCTAGCTTCACTGGCGACCTGTAGCAGGTACTGGCGACCGGTTATTTCATCGTCACAGAAATACAGGCGGTATGTTGCGGCTTGCGCCACTAACGTGCCAACCCGATACCGGTTACTCCCATTGGTCAGGATCACACCTAGATCACCTCTTTCTATATAGTGGAGTGTGTCGTCGGGACGTATTGTAGGATACGGAGGCCTGGCCTCGGTGCGCTTGGCTCTACGCATGTAAATTCTTGTAGTACTAACCCAGATTGTTAAGTAGCGAATGCTCAACAGAACAATCGGAGTTTATTATAATATTAATTTGAACAGTGTCAAATCTTTCGTAACTATGTGACCGAAGACGAGAGTTCAATAAACTATAAGTATGTGTCTAATCGTCGACGTTTTACGGTTGCTATCTCCTCCATTCCAAGCGTGCTATCGGTAAAGGCGTGCGGTAACCACTGCCGGGTGTCGGTCCGGGCCAGGTGCAGCGGCTGGCCGTCCGTATCCGTATCGATAATATAAACCGGCGCCGGCGAGAATGTGTCTCCGGCGGCTTGTAATATGCCGTCGAGCTCCAGAATCGCATTCCGGTCGCGGTAATAAGGGGCGGCTGTACCGCCGCCAGCGTAGGCGATAACGACGGCCGCCAGCTTGGACAATCCAGGCTTACTGCCTTCCGGCCGGTTACGGAACGACTGTATGGCGGCCACGCCTGGCGTGATAGCGTCGTAGCCGGCGGTCGTGTCGAAACTGCCGGGGTAGATATGTTCACTTGCGTCGATAAGCGCCAGGCCGTAGACTTTGGCGAGCAGGGATTGGGGCAGATAGTCGGTTGTCGCCCGAAGACGGGCCCGGTGTGCGGCGTTAAGTGCCCGCTGCAATACAGGGTCGTCGGTGATAACCTCAGGTTCAGCGGCTTGAAAGCCGTCGAATAAAAAGCTACCCAGACGGGCGGCTACGGCGATTTTTTGGTTGCCGGCTACCAGCAGCAGGCTGGGGTCCGCCTCTTCGCACAGTACGTCACGGCAGTTGCCGCAGGGACAAGGCCCCATAAGTTCGGGTGGTTCGCTTTCAGCGTAGAACCCGATTCCAAGCAGAGGCACATCGGGGTATTCACCGAGCACCCTGCTTACGACAGCCTCTTCGCCGTGGACATAAGCCCTCGACAGGCCGTACTCCCGGTTGCCGCCATTGACCAGGTGGCCGGTGACGTTCATAGCAGCCGCTTGAACCGGGAATTCCGACTGCCGCGGTGCTGCAATCGCTCTGGAGGCGGCACGTAACAATAAAGGGATGGCCACTTCTTCCTGGTGGCTTAACTGGAGTTGGTCGTCGCCCAAGGCGAATAATTCCGGTTTCTCGATCATGGTAGATAGATTCGCAACTATGATTCGCGGCGCAGTCTTCCAAGCGTGTATGGCAGCGTCCGTTGAGCAATTTCAGCGTAACTTTCGTCATTTCCCCACTCTATTAGCGTTGAAACTGTTACCGGCCCGCTATCCAGACCAGAAAGATGATTACTAAGCCGTTCCACTTCTTCAAATTCATAGCCGGCATCCAGTAAATCTTGATAAGTAACCGCCTCATGATTAACCGCGTCTAATAGCATATCAAAGGTGAAGATTGGCGGTTGCTCCGGGGACATACAGAAATCATACAACATAAATTGCACAATGACAATTCTCGGCTTTCCCGGCGTACGCTTTTCGCAACCGTAAAAAAGTTAGAAATCCTCGATAACCATCTTTTTCATCTGCATCATGTTGGCAAAAGCGTTCGGACGCTTCATTAATTCTTCAATGTTTTTCGGTATAACCTGCCAGCTTAGTCCATATTGGTCTTTACACCACCCGCACTGTTCGGACTCCGGTACCTTGGAGAGCTTCCCCCAGTAATAATCAATCTCTTCCTGGTCTTCGCAGGGGATCGAAAAGGATACAGCCTCGTTGAACTTAAACTCCGGACCGGCGTTAATAGCCGTGAAACGGTTACCACTTAGTTCGAAGTCAACAGTCAGTACTTTGCCGGCAAGTCCCTTTTGGAAATCGGCTAAACCCTCTTCGGGATAGTACGAAGTTGCAATAATTTTACTTTCCGGAAACACTGAGAGGTAGAACTCAACCGCCTCTTTAGCATTGCCGTCAAACCATAGGTTCGGTGTAATTATTTTCATGAAACTACCTCCTGCTTTTGTAATCATTTATCGCATTACTATAATAGCAAAAAGAGGCACCTTTGCCACTCCTCTCTGACCCGCATGCACTTTTTTCTTCCCGGGGCACGCTCCGCGAGGCGTGACCTACGGCCACTCCGGCTGCACACGGCAGTCCAGTCCCTGGGAAGAAAAAAGTGCATGCGGGTCAGCATTCCTCTAGATAGGCTGCTGCTTTAGTGAGGTAGTTCAGCGTGCGAAGTCCATAGGTATTCCTACGATTATTTCGAACGATGGATGCAGCCGGCCCAACAACAGGGGCGGCGCTTTCCAGCTATCAGTTCGTCGAGCGTCCTCTCGATGTGATTTCTTCTCGTTTCAGGTTTTTTGGTGGAGACAGTCCAGCAGATCCACTCATTGCGCGCAAGCGGCGTAATATCCTCCCATGCCGTTAGAGCCTTTGGCTTAGAAACGAGGGCCTTTAGTAAATCCGGTGGCAATTCGTGCGCCACACCGCTGGCGATTTCCCCCTTGGTCATAATTATATTTTACATCTGCCGTACTCTCGATTCAACTATCGTGGGTCGCAACCAACAGCAAGACGCCGGATTCTTTATTGCCTAGTCGGACAACTCAAACTTACGGCGTATAAAACGTAAATGATCGGTACCTTTTATCTCTACTTCAATAAGGTACACGGCATTCGCCATTTTTTTGTGGCCCACTGCAAATTGGTCGCCCTCACGCTTGCTAATGTGCGGTTTGTGGCCATCGCCAACGTATTGTGGAACTGTGTATGTGACGCCAGCAGCGTTGAGCAAGCTATAAAGCTGTGAGTGAAGGCTTTTTAATTCCGCTGTGTTTTCTACCAAATGTGCCTGAACCCGCTTTGGACCAAGAGTTGCCGCTTCGCCAAAGGTTAGCTCTATTGGCCTTGTTCGCTGGAATAGTGTCCTGACAGTCTCAGCCAATTCATCCGGCGAC
>JBGTNV010000050.1:0-4966 GCA_041742875.1 Saccharimonadales bacterium (SeqCode)
AAACGCCATTGCCTACGTCAAAGACTGCCCGGTACGCACCGATCCGGAACCGGTACTCTCCGTCTTCAAAGTTGGTTAACTTTTTAGCATAGACGAGCGGATCAGGCGACTCCAGGTAATAGCCCAGTTTATTGAGAACAAGCTTTTGCGTAACTTTATCTAAGGCATTCAGGTCTTTGAGCACCCTGTTAGTAAACTCAGCTTTCATGCTTATTCTTTGGTACCCATAACCTCTCGATAGACAGTTTCAAAAGGAATCGTCTTACCCTTACTGGCTTCCTCGCGTGCCTGCTTGATACTTGCAACGTATTCAGGGTCCTGCACAACAAGCCAATCTTCCAGCATCGCCAAATCCACGAGCGCCACCTCCCCCTTACCGCGGCGGCGCACCTCCAGGATGTTCCCTTTTTTGACCTCGTTAATAGCTTCACCCAGGTTCGCCCTTAGCACCGTTGCGTCAATAACTTTAATACTCATGCTCTACCTCCTGTCTATTGCGCTGATATGTACATTCTAATTATACATTTCGTTTATACAGAATCAACCCGACAAATTTCATGCTTACCCGCTCAGGCTATAGTCAACGGCTCGCGATTATCCTGCCAACGGCCCGGGTAGTACTGCGGGCGCTTTGCCTGGTAGCACCGAATTTGTAGTGGAGCGTTTTCTCAAGCTCCTCCAGGATATACGCTGAACTAACCACTATCAGCCCACACTGACAATTAGCCTTCAACTTGAGCAAACCGCTTCGGCTAGCCGCTAAACGGACAAGCGCACTGGTGTCAAACAAGACCCTCATACACGGTTAATCCCGTTTGGCTGCTTTCCGGGCTTGGCGCATTTCGGCAGCCAAACGAGTAAAATCTGCATCTGTCCGATAGCCGGCAGACCGTACTTCAGCGCTCCGCTGGTCAGAAACTGCTAACAGCTCACCCCACGCCGCCTCTTCATCGGCGTTCTTTCGGACGTTTGTCGCCCGCAGTAAAGCCCGGCGAATAAACTCGCTGCGGGACGTGTACTCGGCCTTTGCCAATACATCAATCTGTTTAAGCAACTCAGTAGGAAACGCCATGCTGATAACCGTTTTCTGACTCATATGATTTCTATATCCTTTCAATATAATCTTCTAGTATACTCCCCGCGATATCAAGCAGGATGGTTGATTTGAAATACAAGCTTGGAACGATTCACCACCGAAAAGCTCTGCCCTCGCGCAATAGCTTCAATATATTTCGGGAATTGCTCGCGCAGCTCTTTGAGGCTCACGATCGTATTGGAAGTGTTGGATGAAGTCGTACCTATTGTATTCATACATGAAGTTTATCTTAACGATAATTTATTGTCGGCACGCTTTCAGTAACCACTTTAACTAGCAGTACCCTTGGAGTGATACAGTTGCCCGGCCAGTTACCGGACAGTCACACTCCAGTTTGAGATGGCTGATTGTGCACCAAACAATTCAATAAACTTGTACAAAAAAATGTGAGGTTGCGCTAGCAAATACATTAGAGCCAGGAGCCATCATATCACACTCAGCATCTCCTGCAGGATATGTATTCGTCCACCCATTCTGGTCTTTTATTGCCGCGTAAACCGACGCGTTACCTCCATCGCCTGCCGTCAATGAGACAGACTTAGGAGTACCATTAAATTGTAGACAAGCTACGTTGTAACCAGGATTTACGACTGACACGTCTTTAGAACGAGCAGGATCAATCGAGTAAGTACCTGTTGCCGCGTCATACATCACAAATGCATAGCCTCTGGCAGACAAACCAGATTGGCTCCAATTTAGTGACGACTCCTGGGTAGTGCAGGACTGGGCGGCGTCGGAATCAATGACACGGAGAGCGCCTTTGGGATCGACGAAACTGGCATTGTTGCGGTAACAGGCATAGATTTGGCCGTCGGTACTCGATGGGATGGCCGCTGTTACAAGGGCTGTGGTTGCGCCACCTATTACAGCCGCGCCTGCTACTGCCAAAATAAATCCGGCTTTTTTGCTGAGTTGTTTAATCACGATTCCCTCCTCTACTGATTGATGCCTTAATCTTAACGTAAGCACCTCAGAAAAGATATGTGATAGATGTCACATATAAATTGACACAACTGTTGTCCGATATGCGTCGTATTTGCATTTGCACCACTGGATGCGCTAGATTAAAGCATATGACTAAAGAGCTTGAGGAACGCCTGGCGACGCTGGAACGCGAACTTGCCACGACCAAACAATCCGGGCACGGCGACCAGCCTGAGTCTGCCAAAAAACCCGCCGGCCGGAACTGGAAAAAGATACTCCTAACTACACTACTGGCCATCTGCCTGATCGCCGCAGCTTGGCTCGGACAGACCTACCTAGCCAAGCGGTCGATGCAGAATACGATACCCGGCGCCATCCAGTCGCAAGTAGACTTTCCTGTCTATGTACCGCGCGATGCCACCTACCGGATAGACAAAAAATCGATCACCTACTCTAACGACATACTGACCTACACCAGCCAAAAAGCCCAGGATTCGTACACCATTACCCAGCAGAAAATGCCGGAAGGATTCGATGTAGGCAAATTCCTGAAAGGCGAAGGTATCAGCCAGGCAAAAACACTTACCCTGCCAACCGGCCGCGCGATTGCCGGCCAGGTACTCGGAAAAGACATTGCTATCCTGGCTACCCACTCAAAAACGCTTGTGACCATAACCGCGGTCTCGCCCGGGCAAGCAACTACGCTGGATTCCGCACTAAGATCGCTGTACGAACTACCTCAATAGCTTTACTGCATCTATAGTCCATAGTATCCTCTGCTGCAAATCTTGCAGTTACACATTGTTACGATTACTATAAAAACATAACCACTTAAATGGAGGGGGTTCTATGTACAAACCAGTCAAAACACTAAGCGGCAAGCTCGGCTTCTTAGCCGCGGTCGGCCTGGCGGCAGTCATAGGCGGCGTATCGACGGGCGTAGTCATGGCGGCCATCCCGGACAGCAATGGCAACCTAAACGCTTGTTACCGGAACAACGGCGGCGACTTACGGGTTCTCGACACCGCTACGGATGCATGTGGCAACAACGAAACTCCTCTCAACTTAAGCCAAGCTCTATCCAACAATGCCGCTACTGCCTACTTCCGCGTAATAGATGGAGCTGTTGATACAGCTGCACTTCGCAACATCGCCGACCATGAATGGTCTACTGCTACTAAAGGCGCGGGGTGGTGTATTGAAACGTCCTTTACGCCAAATATTGGTATAGGCCACGACGTTCTGGGGGGAGGTATGATACCTGTGATGATAGAGGGCGGAGGTACGGGTGCAGGCTCTCCGAACGAGTACTGCGCAGCTAACTTCAATGCTTTCGTACAATTCGATAGCACTGCCGCTACTACTGCTTCGATAGCTGCGTGGTTCTCTAAATAGCAACCTGTTAGACTTTAAAGACGTCACCGCAACAATCCGGTGGCGTCTTTTATAAGCCCTCTGCTGGCAAAGCCCTATTTGCGGCTTCCAGCCTGTTTGCAGCCTACCCTGCAAACAAAGCTTATCGGTAACAGAGTTCTGAGCGCTTGTTAGTTGTAAGCATTGACGCGCGCGCCGGTTATGGTCGGGTCAGCTACCCAATTGCCGCCAAATACACAGGCTCGTATTATGACATCATTGATTTGCGCCCCAGCTGGAATATTTGCCTCACCTTCGTAAAACCAAGTGTTCGCCGTGTGACTACCCAATGAAGTATCCATGGTCGTCCAGCCTGCATCGCCGGTAGCTATAGCCGGGTTGCCACCCGTGTGATATTGTAACCGCATCGTAGTAGCCGCGGTTACTGTGCCACCAAATTTACCCATGAACCTCATTTTCGTCACACCGCTCAGGTTAACAATAGTACGCAATGACGGATCCGACACGCAGTTAAGAGTGCTGGCTGCAAGGTTCGTTGCAGCAACGCTGACTCCGAGTCCATCGACTATAGTAAACGCGGTGCTCTTTGCTGAAAGGCAGTTCACCCAGGCATTGCCCTCGTAGCAACGGAACTTGCTCGTGTTGCTATTGTAATACATGGCGCCGTTCGTACCGGTCGGGTCGGTGGCGTCGGTCTTGGTGTCGAGCACCAGGAGTACGCCGGTGGTATCGCCGATAGGTTCGCCGACGTAGAGGCGCGAGCCGCTGCTATCGGCTGTAAAGAGTGAGGCGCCGCCGGAGTTTTGGATTTCGAATGATGCGGCCGAGTTGGTGCCGGGCTTGACGATGACGGTGTTGGCACCGCCGGCTGTCAGGGTCAGGGCGCCGGAGGTGGAGGTCAGGCTGAGGGCGCCGGATATGCTGCTGACGCTCTGGTTGGCGGCAACGGCTACGCTGCCGTTGCTGTCTACCTTGAACTTGTCCTGGCCGACGCCGCCCTTGGTGGCGAGGATGAGGTTGCCGGTGGAGCCGGTGTTGTTCTCGTTCAGCAACAGGATGTTGTTGGTGATGTTGGAACCGCTGGAAAGCGCTTCTATGCTGACGACCGAGCCGCTGACGGCGTTGGTGCCGCCTACCAGGTTGCGGGTAAATGAGAAGTCTTTGGCGCTGTAAGCTCCGCCCAGGGTGAGTGCTTTGGTAGCGGTCAGGACATCGGCGGCATTGGAAAGTGTCATCGTGATGTTGCCTGAGCCGCTGCCGACACGGGTAGCGCCGGACGAGGCGGTGAATACGGCTTCGCCGGCGGCATCATCGTAGTAGATATCGGCATAGAGCGTAGGATTAGTAGTGTTGGCGTAAACCCTCAGACGGCTGGTTGACGAGTCGAATATGAACGCGTTATTGCCGGAGGAGTCCTGCAGGGTCAGGCTGGTAGTGGACAGACCGAAGAAGGTCGCACTTGCGGCATTGTTCTGTACCTGCAGCAGATTGCCGCTGACCGGTGTGGAGGCGTCACGGATTTTCAGGCCGCCATTAGTGCCGTTCAGGGTGATCTGCGGATTGGCCGCTCCT
>JBGTNV010000051.1:0-2239 GCA_041742875.1 Saccharimonadales bacterium (SeqCode)
AGACCAGTCATCGATCGCAGCTACCGGCTCGAGCAGATGGCCGACGCCCATCGCTATGTCGATCAAGGCCAAAAGAAGGGCAATGTGGTTATAACAGTCAACCGCTAATAGCATAATTAGGGACATGGGTCTCAAATTCTACTTTCAGCTCGCGCTGCGCAGCATTAAGTGGCGCCTCATTCGGCATTCGGCTCAAACCTGCAGCCAACTCCCAGATTATATTTGTAGACAATTGTAGAACCAGGCTACTGATAACGCAACTTGTTCGATTGCAATTTTTCCTCGTGAGATAATAGTTTCATGATAGAAGAAACTAACCTAGATCTGCTCAAAATACGAGAGGCGCTTGAAGCTTCGTGGGATGAAAAATCAGCCTATCTTGCAGTTAAACAAAAAGGAAACCCAGCTCTTGGGCAGTGTTATCCAACTTCACGTGTCGTACAGCACTTTTTTCCAAAAACAGAGATTATCAAGGGAAAGGTGTGGAATGGCAAGGAAATTGAAACACATTTTTGGAATGGTTTGATGCTTGATGGCAAACTATACCACATTGATTTGTCTTGGCAGCAATTTCCAATTGGATCGTCTGTGCGTAAATTTGAAATACTTGATCGCAAATCATTTGGTGATGGTGTGTCAACCGTAAAGCGGTATGAGTTGTTACTACAGAGAGTTATCGACTATCTAGAAAAAAATGAAAGACCCCATTGAGGTCTTTCATTGTGCTTATGTCTGGCTGGGACGGAGGGATTCGAACCCCCGAATGCCGGGACCAAAACCCGGTGCCTTACCACTTGGCCACGTCCCAATAGTTGTGTGCTTTTGGATGGTTTGTAACAGGTAGAGTTTAGCTTATTGAGGTGAAATATACAAACGTGCCTGACCCACATGCACTTTTTTCTTCCCGGGGCACGCTCCGCGCGGCGTGACCTACGGTCACTCCGGCTGCACTCGGCAGTCCAGTCCCCGGGAAGAAAAAAGTGCATGCGGGTCAGCAAACGTGCGTTTGCGGTGCGTGAGGTGGTTTACTGGTAATTCGGGGCAGCCGGCAGGCCGAAGAACTCTTCCATCGTGGGGTTGCCGGGGCGGTACAGTTCGGCGGCTAGTTCCGGGCCGATGTAGCGCAGGTGCCAGGGTTCGTAGAGGTAGCCGGTGATAGATTCTTTTCCTTGGGGGTAGCGTATGATGAATCCAAAGCTATGGGCGTTGGCGGCCAGCCATTTGCCTTCGGGGAGGCTGCCGAAGCACACGGCAATCAGGCATGTGCCGGAGACGGGGGCAAGGTCGACGGCCAGGCCGGTCTGGTGTTCGCTGTGGCCGGGGCGGGCGCTCTGGCGGTCGGCTTGGGTCTGGCCGTGGGTTTTGACTTCTTTGCCGTAGACCGCTACTTGCGACTGATAGGAGCGGTAGCCGCTGACCAGCATCAGCGGCAGTCCGGCGGCTTTGGCGGCAGTACTGAGCCGCACCAAGTCTGGGGCGGCCTGGCTGCTGACTTGCATTTCCGGCGCGGCGGCATTGAGCCGGAGCGGCATAGCAGGCGAAGTCAAAGCCGGTGCGAAGGCGGGCGGGTTGAGCGGGCGCCTTTTGTTGGCGACGATCCATGGGCTGGCTGGATCGTCAATCGAGAGTGCTTGCCTGTTGAAGGCCGGTTTGGGGATCGGGGGAGCGGAGTTGGTTTCTGAGTCTGATTTTACCTCGCCGCCGTCTTCCTGCTGGCTGATTGGCTGCGGCGGGGGCGTGTCCGTTTTGTCGCTACCTGACATGACGGTAATTGCCGCCAGCCCTGCTAACATGAGCAGGACGATTGTTGCCAATAATAGTTTGCTGCGCGGCTTCATGCTGTCCAGTATAACGCTTCTGCTGCCTGCCTGCTCGCTTGTGCGGCGTGCAAAAACACGTTACAGTCTACAGGACTAACTAACGTACAACTGATGAAAAATAATGAAAAAGCCTGTCCTCGACATAGCTGACTATATCATACCGCTCAATATGAACGGCCTGCAGGGCCGCATGCTGTATTTACCGCCCAAAACTATGGGCGGAAAGGCTATTACCGGCAAGAAACGCGACATCCTCTTCGTATACGGCCACCACTCCAGCCTGGAACGCTGGTGGGGATTGGTTCAGAACTTCAACCTGTACGGCAGCGTAACCATGCCCGACTTGCCGGGTTTCGGCGGTATGGACAGTTTATACCGCATTGGCAAAAAGCCCAGCATCGATAATCTGGCGGATTATC
>JBGTNV010000052.1:0-5685 GCA_041742875.1 Saccharimonadales bacterium (SeqCode)
ACCGTAGGTTTCTGCGCAAATGCCCCCGCTAGTCCAATCCCGGAGCACCAGAGAAGAACCAGAAGGAGAAAAAAATCATGGTTGATGCCAACCAACCAACTTTTACCGCGCCGGCGCAACGCATCTGGGAAAAGATACCGCAGCCAATCCAAAGGAAGGTGCTTGACAACGTATGGTGTCCTGCGTGTCGCAAAGCAACCACCATGACTCAGTATAATGGTCAAGTCAAGGAGGGTGACCTGCTCTTAACCGGACGCTGTGCCACCTGTGGCCAAAGGGTCGCACGGTTGTTGGAATCGGGATAGCCGCCCTGTGTCAGGCTAACCAGACAAGCAGAACATCACTGCGCTGTCGCTATTGCACATTTACGCGCGAATCTGGGTAATATCCTTCTTAGCGTATATTTACGCGCCAATCTCGCTGGTACCCTACCTGCGCTGCCCTGGCGCTTGCTTGAAATTCTCGCCTAGATTTTGGGATGCACCCTAATTCTAAACAGGCGTTGCTTTTCTCTCCTTTCACTGGTACAATAGCCACACTTTATCCCCGCTTCACGTCGCCCAGACGAGTGACAACCTCTGACTTAAATTCCATAGAGTAGCCCCTGTTTCTGGCGACAGTTTCGTGCAACAAGGATTAGGTTTTGTTGACCTTTGAGGCCAACACACCGAACGAATTTTTAGTCAACGGGAGTGTACTTGCCCTTGTTCATGAGATTGGATCACCCGGTCAGGTGTTCCTCTCGTTCAGTCCGCAATATCAGCTTAGAACCTTGTATTCGCTTATCGGGAACGACTGTTTGATCAGATTTCAGATCAGCTAGGAGGCACGAGCATGAAACGCAATACCTTTGCATTGATCAGCGTCCTTATCGTGATGTGCACATTCTCCGCCTGGGTCATGGCGCCGATTGGCGCTGTGCCCGTCTTCACCGGCGATGCGACCGTGGATTTCACCGGCCCCAACATCATCAAACTCGACGACCCCAGCAGCGCACCTGGCGTACCGGATGTCGGCCTGCCTGTGCAGTTCCCGACCACCACCATCAGTGGCTGGGACATCAATGCCGTCTATCTCGAATACGACCACGGCACCGACATGCTCTATGTGGGCATCGACTGTTTTGTCATCTGCGGCGATGCGGACAGCGACGGCGATCCCGGCACATCGGGGCCGATCTTGAGCAGCCTGCAAGGCAGTGACCTCGCCGACTTTGCCAGCACCGAGGCGGTGACAGTGCTGTTCGACACTGACAATGACTTCATGGGCAATGGCCAGGGCGATTTCGAAGCCGTGGTCGGGGTGAGTTCGACCCAGGATGTCACTGCCTTTGGCGCCTACAATTTTACGGGTACGCCGGGCAATCCCTCCTTTGGCTTCTCGACCCCGTTGTCCAATCCCGTCGTGCTGTTCCAAACCCCGAGTGCAGCTGCCCCGGATCTGGAATTTAGCATTGCCAATTTCTCCACCCTGCCGGGCTTCACCTTTGCACCCGGAGAGGCCTTTACGTTTAAGGTCAACATCTTTATGGGTTCGCTGGAAGATGATGGCATTGGAGAAGATTTCATGCCGGGGCCAAACAGCTCGATTCCCGTCCAGCCGCCCCCTCCCACGCCGACTCCGACCGATACAGTAACCAATACGCCCACGGAAACCGCCACGCCCACGGCGACCTCAGCCCCAGTACCGACCGACACCGCCACGCCGCCAGCGCCTACCGAAGTGCCGACCACAGGCGCCGACTTGACCTGGAATAAGGGGCATGAGGAGAGTGTAGGGGCAACGTCGAACGATGCGGTGGCGTTGCCGCAGCCGCCCCTTCACTCGCCCATGCGGCTTCTGGGTGCGCTCCCCACTGATCCGTGGGTCATCCACCCCCAACGCCTCGTGGTGCCGGCCATCCAGCTAGACACAGTCGTGCAGCCCATGGGGTGGAGCCTGAAACCGCAAAGCGATGGCGCCCTCGTCAGCCGCTGGGATACAGTGGATTATGCCGCTGGCTGGCACATCAACAGTGTGTTACCTGGCGCCAAGGGGAATGCCGTGTTCAGCGGGCATAACAACATCGGCGGTGCTGTCTTCCGTAACCTGGACAAGCTCAAGCCCGGCGATGCCATCGAGGTGTGGCTGGACGACGAACAGTCCGTCACCTACCTGGTGGACGAGGTGACCATCGTGCAAGAGACGTTTGCCAGTGCGGAACAGCGCGTCCGCAATGCCGCCATGATTGCGACCACTGCCGACGAACGGCTGACGCTGGTCACCTGCTGGCCGGCAGATAGCAACACGCATCGCGTCTTCGTGGTGGCGCGACCGCAATCCCGTGAACTGCACCGACCCTACTGACCGGTTGTCGATCCACCCAGGTAAGGCTGCCAAGACGCCCACAAGCGTCTGGGACTAGCGGGCGCATTTGAACAAACAATACCTCGGCCAAATTTTGCAAAAGAGCGGAATCTCGCATAGAGTTTTTGTCGACGAAAACAAAGCTCAAAGGAGAAACCGCTCATGGCCGAAATTATGTCATTACTGGAATGCCTAAGTCAAGTCGTCAGTGCGACCAGTTTACGTCAGTTGAGTGTGATCGTGCCGGCAGTGTTGGCGATGAGCGGTCCGATCACGATGCTGAACATGGCGCGTTGGACAGGGCCAGGGGGCAGCGAACGGACGATTCGTCGCTTTTACAATACCAGCATCGTGTGGCTCAAGGTGAACTGGGCCTTGAACAGTGCGTCCTTGCAGGAAGCGGGCGGCCTCTTCTTGCTGGCGGGCGATGAAACGGTGGTGACCAAGGCGGGCAAACAGACGCATGGCGTCGGTCGCTTCTTCTCGTCGATTTATCGGCGCAGTGTGCCCGGTTTGGCCTTCTTCGGCGTCTCACTGATCAGCGTAAGCGCCCAGGACTCGACCATGATGCTGTTGGAACAATTGACGAAGGAGGAATCAACCACCACCCAAGCAGCCAGTAAGGGTGCCAAGAAAAGCACAAAGGGGGCCAAGCAGCCAGCCAAGCCCAAAGGCGGACGTCCCGCCGGCAGCAAGAATCAGAATCGGCGCGACATCGAACTACCAAAGTATCTACAAAATATTCAAGGCTATCTCCAACAGGTGCTCGCCGTCGTGGGCGACAAACTGTCGATTCCCTACTGCGTGCTGGATGGTGCCTTTGGCAATAATAATGCCTTGCAGATGGTTCGGCGGCTCGATTTGCACCTGGTCTCGAAGCTGGCGAAAAATTCTGCGCTTTACTTTCCCTACACCGGTGAACAGAAAAAGGTTGGCAACCGCCGCAAGTACGGCAGCAAGCTCGACTATCAGCAGATCCCCGACCGCTATCGCACAGAAAGTGTCACCGAAGACGGTGTGCGCACCGACATCTACCAGATGACCCTGTGGAGTCAGGCCTTTCCCGACCCACTCAACATCGTCATCATCGTGCGCACCAAACTGGCCACGCAGGAATGCGCCCATGTCGTCCTCTTCAGTAGCGACTTGACCCTTACTTATGACAAACTTATCCTTTATTATCGCCTGCGCTTTCAGATCGAGTTCAACTTCCGCGACGCCAAACAGTTTTGGGGCCTCGAAGACTTTATGAACATCAAACCGCGTCCCGTCTACAACGCCGCTAACTTGGCCATGTTTATGGGCAACCTCGCCACCCGCCTGGTTCGTCAGCGACGTAAGCAATGCCCAGATTTTAGCGTCAATGATCTCAAAGCCGCGTATCGCGGCCGCTTTTACGCCACCGAAGTATTAAAACTCTACCCTGATTTGCCCGATCAGGGTTTTATTGACGCCCTGTTCGAGCGCCTCTCCTCGGTTGGTGCGGTCAATTATCGCTCTTGACCCATTTTTTGGCCGAGGTATTGAAACTGGTCGTTTGTTATTTAACATGCTTGGTGCGATTGCCCAATTTGAAACGGAAAGTCGCGCTGCGCCCTGAGGGCCCCCGCGGATGGATGGCATCCACAAGGCTAAAGAACTTGGTATCAAGTTCGGCCGTGATAAGTCGCTGACGCCGACCCAGATCGCTGAGCTACAGCAGAGACGCGAACAGGGGGAGTTGATCAAAACTCTGATGGCAGACTACAGCATCTCAAAGGCAACAGTTTATCGATATCTCGCTCAATGAATCATTCTGATAGGGCTGGTGACACGCCTGTTTGCAGGAGGCCACTTGATGTCAACCCATATTCGTCTTGCCGAGAACAAAGATGCATCGGCCATGGCACGGGTCATGGTCGATACATGGCTCTCTGCTCATCGCAATCACGTTCCAGACGGGCAATGGCAGAGGCGGCGCAATGAGTGGACGTATGCTGTATCTGAGAGAGGCTGGCGAGAATTTTTAGAAGAAATTGACTCAGACAGCAATACTCAGGATTGTGTGTATGTAGCTGTAACTGATAAAGACGTGGTTGTCGGACTGGCTGTCGGTTGTCCGGCCAAGTTGAATCTGCTGCAAAACGCAGCCGAGGTAACTGCTGTCTATGTGGAATCAGCTTATCAAGGCCAGGGGCTAGGCTTTCGCCTGGTACAGACCGTGGCTGCTCACCAGGCCGTCCTAAGGCGGAGCGCGCTACTTATCAGCGCTCTGAAGACTAACACACCTGCACGGCGCTTCTATGAAGCCTTGGGCGGACGCGTAGTCGGTACGTATGAAACAGAAGATTACGGCTTTAAAGAACCCCAAGTCGTCTATGGATGGGAAAATATTCGTGCAGTGAAGAGAGGTGGTGGGTAAGAGGACTTGTACGAAACCTGCTTATGGCACTTCGTGACAGCAATGTTTGTTTTAGGCCATTATGATTGCGACACCCTGTGGCCTCTGCCAGGAACGACTCTTCCACTGGGGTGGCAACGTCGAGGTCGCGGTGCCTGATCCCACCGACGGCACACGCTGGCTGACCAGAACATTGGATCAGATTCAGCCTTACTATTGGGCCAAGGTCTTTCGCAGCGACACCGGGTCACCATACTGAAGAATAATTCTCATTGAAGCGTCATAGCTAGGGTACTAGCGGATTCGCACGTAAATACACTCTTAGTCCAAAGACTAACCAGCGCGGCGTTTAGTTTGGCTAATGCCGGCTTAGTATTTGGTTTTGTTTAGATGGATAAGACGAGGTAACATAGCCAGAGGATACGATAGCCGAAGTTTATGCCGATGTAAGTAATAAGGTAATGTTAAGTAAATAAAAGAAAGGTTTGGCAACTTTTCTTTGCGCCCTACCTCTAGAGTAACCTGAGAAAAATCGCGCAAACCTTTTCTATAATTACATAATTACTTAAGGCTGCTGTTTGTTGATCAACGGCAGGAAGAGATGGTGTTGTGGCACACTGAGCGCAAACTCGGTGAGATGGGCAATGGTGACAACCAAGAGATTGGCTTGCAAGTTGCGCTCAATAATCGTAATGCCGTCATCCGACCATTGGCCGGTGTCAACATCAAAGGTGAGCAATTGCAGTTGAGACTCATCCAGACCACGAATGTCGTCGTCGCTATAGGAGAGGCTAACCGTGATTGGCTGGTCAAAGACAAAGTGTTCCAGCAGCAAATCATCCTGATAGGCAGTCAAGGTGAAGGCATGGCCGACGAACTGATAGGTAGCCGGTGGATTGGTGGTGGGCGCAGATTGATAGACAAACGTTGTTGGCTCATGTACGGCCCCCGCAGGTATC
>JBGTNV010000053.1:0-1963 GCA_041742875.1 Saccharimonadales bacterium (SeqCode)
GGGTACTGGAACACGAGAAATTCGATATACTTCATTTTCACGAGCCCTGGGTGCCGGTGCTGAGCCGTCAGGTGCTCAGCCGTTCTACCAGTGTCAATATTGCGACGTTCCATGCCAAAATGCCGGAAAACGTCATGAGCCGTACACTTTCCCGCGCAGTGACTCCGTACACCAAATCCATCCTTAAGTATTTGCATGAGCTGACTGCCGTATCGGACGCAGCCGCGGAATATATTTCCTCACTGACCGACCGGCCTGTCACAATAATTCCGAACGGTATTGATCTGGACCATTTTATCGTGCCTGCCGGCGCTGCGGCCAAATCCGGCTCCGCACAGCGTACCGACGCGAATACCATCTTGTATATCGGCCGGTTGGAACGGCGTAAGGGTGTCAGGTATTTGTTGAAAGCTTTTCAGGTGTTGCAGGAAAGCCGCGAGGATCTGTCGCTGGTGCTGGCCGGCGATGGCCCTGACCGTGAAAGGCTCGAAGAACTCGCCCATTATCTCGAGTTGCGCAACATTACGTTTCTGGGATACGTACCGGAGGAAGAAAAACTGCGGCTGCTACAGACTTCCGACCTGTTTTGTGCTCCGGCTATTTTTGGTGAGAGTTTCGGCATTGTGCTGCTGGAGGCCATGGCCAGCGGTTTGGTAACGGTGGCAGCCAGTAATCCCGGATATGTATCTGTCATGCAAGGGCTGGGCGGCTTATCGTTGGTAAATCCGCGGGATACGGTAGAGTTCGCCCGCCGGATGGATTTGCTGCTGCGCGAAGAATCCTTGCGGAAAATGTGGTTGGTGTGGGCCAGGTCATACGTCAAACAGTTCAGCTACAAAAAGGTTGTCGACCAGTACGAGGTATTATATAAGCAAGCCAATGCCAACCATAGAGTAAACAGCAAACACGCGGTGCCGGGCGCTGTCAACCACTCCGAAAACCAGCATGTATGAAAATCGCATTTGTCGTTGACGATACGCTCGATAAGCCCGACGGCGTACAGCAGTATGTACTGAGTCTGGGCGATTGGTTCCGCGCCCAAGGCCACGATGTCCATTATGTAGCCGGTTCATCGAAACGCGGAGACGTGCCGAATATCCATTCGCTCAGCCGCAATATAAACGTTACGTTCAATGGCAACCGGCTGACTATTCCCTTGTCTGCGAGTACGAAGGCTATTCGCGGTCTTCTGGATCGTGAAGCTTTTGATGTCATACATGTCCAGATGCCGTACAGTCCGGTGTTGGCGCACAGGGTTATCATGAATAGCGGGAATAGCGGGAATAGCGGAAGTGGCGTAGACCGGCCGGTTCCGGCGGTGTTCGGCACTTTCCATATCGCGCCCTATAACCGCACGGTGGCCGCGGGGGCGTGGCTGCTCGGTTGGTCTCTGCGGCGGTCTCTGCGGCGTTTTTCGGCCGTTTATGCAGTATCGGCGGCGGCCCAAGGCTTTGCCGCCCGCGCCTTCCGGCTGCGTGATGTTCCGGTGCTGCCGAATGTGGTTGATGTGCAGAAGTTCAATGCCGCCAAACCGCTGAGGCAATACAACGATAAGCTGCCGACTATCATGTTCCTTGGCCGGCTGGTGCCGCGCAAAGGATGCGCTACATTGCTTGCAGCGGCGGATGAATTGCGGCGTACATATAATGCCCGGTTTCGAGTTGTGGTCTGCGGCAAGGGTCCGCTCGAAGCCGAGCTTAAAGCGCTGACGCAACGGTTGGGGTTGCAAGATACCGTTGAGTTTACGGGTTATGTAAGCGAGCGGGACAAGCCGCGCTATGTCGCCAGCGCTGACATTATGGCTTTTCCTAGTTCCGGCGGCGAGAGCTTCGGCATTGTGCTAATAGAGGCTATGGCGGCCGGGCGGCCGGTCGTGCTGGCCGGAGACAATGAGGGCTATCGAAGTGTTATGCAGCCGCGGCCGGAATTACTGTTTGACCCGAAGGATTCGAGCGGACTGGCA
>JBGTNV010000054.1:0-1502 GCA_041742875.1 Saccharimonadales bacterium (SeqCode)
TGTTGATATGTACCGCCACCGTAGCTATGGAACTGTACCGGCAGCCGTTCATAATTTCCCGGTAGCTCGGGCTGTAACCATTGTCGGCGATAAATGCCTCGATAAAATCCAGCAAAGCCCGTTGCTTTTTGGTTGGCCTAAGCGTACCCTTGGGACTCATCCTAAGCAACCCTCTTATGATGACGCCGGTGAAAGTGACCGTGAAGGTGCGTGCTGAAAACCCAAGTCTTGTACCAGATATAGTTCCATACGGTGAAAAAGCCGGCCGAGATAAACTGGCCGATATACGGCGAAATACCGACTGTCTGCAACCCATAGACTATAAAGAAGTCCAGCAGGAAATTAACTGCCATCAGGAACATGTAGCGGCCGGTAACCTGCGCCTGGTGCTTCGCCAAACGCGGATTGCGGAACACCCAGTAGCGCTGCAACATATAATTCACAGACCAGCCGGCAAAATTTGCTGTCAGCTTGGCCCACCACAAGCTCCAGCCGAAAATTGCGTCACAGACGAAAAACACCGCGTAGCCGCTCCAGAAATAGATACCGCCGCTTATCAGGTACTCACCGATACGGGTCAGCTCGCGCCTAAGCCGCTTCTGTTTCGCTGCTTGTTTTCGCCCTGGCGTTTGCGCTCGTATTTGCTCTGGGCTTGCCCGCGCGGGCCGCTTTTTGGTTTTTGTCGCCTTTGCCATGTGTTCTAAGTGGGTAAAACTTTCTTATTTTAGTGCAGTTTGGTCGAAGGGTGAGCACCGAAGCGGAAGCGTACTCGTAGAGTACAGTGGTGCACGCAGCCGCGGAGGCATATACATGCTGGAATGTATATGCTGAGCAGCTAGGCAAGAGGCGTAGCCAATGCATCGGAGCGCAGAGATTCGGGCAAAATGTGCAAAATGGGGAAGTTTACGTTTTGTTTGTACGCTTCTCTAAAAGTATAGCAGGCGCAATAGCTACTCCGGCAAGCCCCCACCACAGCAGTGCCAGCGTATCGTCGGCCCAGGCATGCTGTAACAGGTTAATAAAAGCGATACCGATCAAGCTGGCTAATAGCACCCTCGCCAAAGCACCAGCCCGCCGGCGCCACAATTCGCGGGCAATCATCAGATTGACAGCCAGGAACAGCCCCAACCCAAGCCAACCGACTTCCTGGCCGATTTGCAAATAGTAGTTTTCAGCAATCCGGGCCGGTTGGATATTGTGCTGCGAGGCCGGGCCGGCCGTACCCGGGCCGCGGCCGAACGGCTCACTCAATACATCCCCGCCGCCTGTCAGCAATGCGGACGCCCGCCCTTCGTTGGAGCTCATCGGTGACAATGAATGCTCGTTGGTATGGAAGAAAACGTTTTCGAAATGGTCATTTTCGCGCAGTACCAGCGTCGCGCTGCCGGCGACCAGCACGAACACCGCCAAGCCGACTGCCAGCCGCCGCCGGGCTTTCCGGCCGTGCAACACCAATCCCGCCGCCGCCAGTACGGCTACCAACGCTCCGATGTAGGCACTCC
>JBGTNV010000055.1:0-3819 GCA_041742875.1 Saccharimonadales bacterium (SeqCode)
TATGGTGGGGGCGGCTGGACTTGAACCAGCGACCAATCGGTTATGAGCCGACTGCTCTAACCACTGAGCTACGCCCCCATATAATGAGAAAATGAATAGGACAAATTCTCGAAGTTTCCCGGCTGGCGGGTTTTTGGCGATAGCAGTGGTGCTAACAGATGAGAGTATAGCAGATTTGCCGCCTAATAGATAACCCGGAAAACTTGGCATATAACCCGGTATATAATAAGTGCAGGTAATGCTTGAAAAATTAACAAAAATACCACGGCATCCGTTTATTCAACAGTTCCGAGACGTTCGCGCCATTGGTCTGGTGCTGTTTTTGTCTGTGGCACTGATGGTCAGTTGGAGCGGCGTCAAGGTGATCCAGACCAATTACGAATTACAGAAACAGATTTCCCAGCTGGAGCAGGAAAACGAGATACAAAAGCTGGCCAACGAGAATCTAAAATTGCAAAACCGGTACTTTCAGACCGATCAGTATCTGGAATTGCAGGCCCGCCAGGACTTCGGCTTGGGCGCTCCCGGTGAAAAGCAGCTAATCGTCCCCAGGGAAGTAGCCGAAAAATACATCACCAAAACCGGCAGTACGGAAACTCCGGCTGCCGCTCCGGACGAACCCAGGCAACCGGCTTACCAGCGTAATTTTCAGGCTTGGATAGATTTCTTCCTGCACCGTCCGGGAGGAACGCAGTAATAATCCGCCTAAAACAGTTGGCCCATTATCTAATTTCTCTAACCACGGCCAGCAAAAATCCGTAAAGGGACAATTGCTAACCCTGGTTAAAGCAGGTGGGGCGTCGGTCATGGACACGCGTTAGCGCGATCATCATGAGGGACACCCCACCTGCCGGCCTGGAACTTCCAGGTCACGCGCTATGCGCGTGCTTGCTTGTGCAGATTACCTCCGGTCGGGTGAGTGTCAGGTACGATTGCGCGGCCAAGGCCAGCGGCGCTGGTTGGCGGGGGCGGGCGGTTGAACGGTTTCGACGGACAGATCCTGTCGTGCTGACTCGTCGCTGAGCGGGAGCCTGTCTTCGCCTGGTGTATCCTGGACGGGTTCTTGCCGAACGGCGATTGGGGTAGCCGATTGCGGCATTCTCCTGCCGATGTGCAGGCCGATGACCAGGCCAAGTAGGAACGCAGCGATAGCTATACAGATGGCTGCAACGACGATCGCCATGGCGTCGGCGGTTGACAACCCGGAATTCTGTGAAACTGTTCCGAGGGCGTCTTGTACTGCCTGATTGATCATGTGCCTCTCAGCCTCCGATACTGTTGCTGAAGCGCCGGCTTCTCCAAGGTTGACTCCCTGGCTTTGCAGGTCGCTTCGGATCAGGTCAGTGTTGTGGGAAATGATGCTGAAATTGCCTGCGCTGCCATTGAATCTGCCGACAACGGATCCGATTACTTCATTATCGGAGTTCAGGGCTGGGCCGCCGGACATACCTGAGTCCACGTCGCTGTTGACTTCGGTCACAGGAGTACTGCGGATGCGCTGCTTCCCGCTGACGGTTCCGGTTGTGGTCGTCGGCGCAAGTACCTGCTCCTGTAGGATGTCCAGTACGCCCTTCTTCCGATGGTGGTGGTTCGGGAACATTGCGTCCTGAAGGCCCTCGATGTGCGATCCGGGGTAGCCGATTGCCCTGACGGGGGTCTCTAGTGCCGGAGCAGTGTCGGCCAGCGGAAACACCGGGACATTCACCGAGGGGTCGGGAAGGTCCAGTTGCAGGATTGCGCTATCGTTGCCGTTCTCCATCTTCCTGGTATGCAGGACGGTTGCCTCCATAGGGGAGGTGATATACGCTCCCTGCACGCCTTTCGGCTGGTAGAGGTAAACCGTCAGCTCCGGCTTAATCTCCGGCAGGTCTTCCTTGGCCGTGGGTGTCGCCGGCGGTAGCGCGGTGACGGGGTCGGCGGCTTTGGACCGATTTGCCTTTGCCATGAGCAAACTGCGGTCGACCTCAAGCGCGGATTTGCCGATTTCCTCATCGAAGCAATGCCCGACGGTCATGAAGGTAACGCGCGTTCCGACGCGTTTTACGGCCGCGGAGGAGCACAGGGTCTGGAATTCCAGGTGCATCGGCTCCATCGGGCCAACGTAGCCGCCTGGCGTGATAGGGATTCCTTCAGCGGAACCGCCAGGGAGTACCGTAGCCTTCCAAACGGGGATGACCATGGCTGTTGCTGCCATGTCTATCGGTGGTGCTGCCGCTGCGGCCGGGGCGGGCGCTGGTTGGTCGGAAGGTGACGCGAAGGCGACACCGCCGATGCTGACGCCGAGAAGAAGTACGACCAATGCCGCTAGTGCAGCCAGTGGTAGTTGTTGTCGTCGAGGTATCGACTCCAAAGAACGAAACTCCATCTGCTCCAGTCCTTCCGTGAGTGGGTATGGAATGTTAAGGCTGCCGCCTTGAGAACACATTAGATCACATGATCTCGTATGTGTCACATGGGGGCAGGTCGTGCATACCTGTGTATCTGTCTGCAAGCCATCATACTCTATAACAAAATCACCCCAAAAGCAAGGCGGGCGGTGTTGATCGTTGACAAATCCCACCTCTGTCGCTACAATACGTTGAGTTAATTGCCATCAATGGCCATCCATCGACGCGGGGTGGAGCAGCGGCAGCTCGCGTGGCTCATAACCACGAGGTCGCAGGTTCGAGTCCTGCCCCCGCAACCAAGTAATTTTTATTCTGCACAGTTTGATTATCTGATAAGTTTTCTCTTGATACGGATTGATAGAGAGGGCTTATTTTTTTGGTTCCAAAACGGTGGTTTTTTGGGTCATATACAACACCGTGCGGAAACAGCATCTTTTGGAACCTTTGCTGCAAATCGAAGTTCACATCGGCCCACTGTATGTCCACAGACTCCATAAAGTTGATAGCGTGCTCGATATCGACCTCTCGAAATGCTTGCTCCGCTTCCAAATCCTGCAATTTGCCGTTAGCTTCGAGCTTGCGGATCTCCAGGGCGTCAATCAGTTCATTCTTGTCCTGCTTGGTCAGATCGCCGGCGGTAAACTTCTCGATGGCGCTTACACGAAGCCTGGCGGTGTCGTCCAGCTCAGCCCGAACCTTTTTAATGTCACCGTTGAGTCTGCCCAGCTGATTGTTGGCTTCACGAACCAGCACTTCTTTGTAAAGCCGAAGTGTACCTTGCGTGGGCTTAATCTTCTTGAGCATATCTCTGAATTCTTCGTGCACGATCTTGGCTGGCACAGAGGGCAGTTTGCAGCCTTTGCTGCAATGATAGCGTGGAGAGTGACCACCGTTGCCAGTTCTTGGAGCAGAAGCATACATCCGCTTATTGCATGTAATGCATAGCAGCGTTCCTTTTAGCACATAAGCCTGGTTCTTCTTCGAGTGCACTTCGTCCTTTCGGCTCATCCGGCCGTAGAGTAGTAGTTTGTTACGTTCATACGTCTCCGTAGAAATAATAGCATCATGCTTGCCTGGTACGATCTCAAAACCGGTGAACGAATCACAGATTGAGCCGGTATAGGTTGGATTCTTCAGGATTCGGTTAACCGAATCCTCGCCTAGAACCTTGCCGTGGCGGCTCTTTAGTCCTATCTCGGCTGCGTACCTGGTCAGTTCAGCCTTGGATATATCACCGACGCTGAACCGCTCCAGTACTTTTCTGACTTTCGGTGCCGCTGCATTCGGCTTCAGTGATGGGCGTAGTTTGCCCTCGTAATTCGGCACTTTGCATGTATTATAGCCGACAACTGGCGGGTGCTGGTAAAAACCTTGTCTGGCCAGCGACTTCATGTTGTCTAACGTATATTCACGCTTATTCGCATTGTCCATT
>JBGTNV010000056.1:0-1995 GCA_041742875.1 Saccharimonadales bacterium (SeqCode)
GCCCACTTCTTCCTTCCCAGGGGCTGGACTGCCGAGTGCAGCCGGAGTGGCCGCAGGCCACGCCGCGCGGAGCGTGCCCCGGGAAGTGAAGAAGTGGGCGTAAGTCGGGTTGGTTGTGTAACGCAGAATTACATACTCAAGTTCGGTGCGATATCCAGACTGTATGGATCGGCTTGCGGTTGGCCAAGCAGGTGCGAGAAACAGCCGAGCGCGGCAATCATGGCGCCATTATCGGTACAAAGCTTCGGGTCAGTGTACTCGACAGGACAGGGCAGCCGCTCCGCCAATGCCTGCCGCAGCACCAGGCTGCTGGCAACGCCGCCGCCGATAATGACACCGGCCGGCCGGAATTCCTCATATGCCAACACTGTCTTGTCAACGACCGTTTCAATGGCGACCCGCTGGAAGCTGGCCGCGATATCAGCTTTCTGCTGTTCATTCAGCCGGGCCGCCAGTCCGGTAGAGGGGAAGGTGAAGTCCTCGCCAATCTGCTCCTGTGCCAGACGCAGCACGGCGGTCTTAATGCCCGAAAAGCTAAAATCATACGAGTGCCGATACGGCTTTGGCCGCTGGCTACGGGTGCCGGAATCGACGGATTCGTCCCCGGTCAGGTTAGTTTTCTGAGTTCTTAGCGTCAGGACATCTTGGCGGACACCGGTCATTTTGGCTTTTGGCAAACGGAATTTGAATGAATCGCCATGCTCGGCGATCCGGCTTACGCTGATTCCGCCAGGGTAGGGGAGTCCCAGTAGTTTGCCGACCTTGTCGAACGCTTCGCCGATGGCATCGTCCTGTGTCTGCCCCAGCAAGGTGTAGTCGAAATGATCGCGGAGCAGTACCAGTTGGCTGTGGCCGCCGGATACGATCAGCCCGAGTATCGGAAAAACCGGTTGTGACGATGGCAATATGTAGCCGGGCAGGGTGGTTTGCGTTAGGAAGTTGGCGTACAGATGTCCCTCGACATGGTTTACTCCATAGAGCGGTTTCCGTTTGGTGATAGCTAGCGTTCGTGCTGTTAGCACACCTATCAACAGGCTGCCGCTTAACCCGGCTCCTTGTGTTACCGCGATGGCGTCGATATCATCCCAACTGCCCGCACTATCAGAAGCGGCCTGCTTCAAAGCTTTATCGATAACAGGGATAACTGCCTCAATATGGCTTCTCGCCGCTATCTCCGGCACTACGCCGCCATATTGGGCGTGCAGATCCAGGCTGCTCGCCACCACATTACTCAGCAGCCGCCGGCCATCCTCAACTACACTAGCCGCTGTCTCATCACAACTCGTTTCAATGCCCAAAACTCGCATATCCATTCCATACTAGCACGCAACAAAACATAGTTCTCCAATAGAGTTGCGTAAAGAGCCATAATAGTAGATTTAACTATTGACACGAAGTACAATTTATGCTAATGTTAATATTATTACATACCCCTGTTAAATTTAAGTAAAGTTTAAATCTGTCAAAGGTAAGTTTTATTTCTATCAACTGTCCAGCAACTACGTCGATTACGAAAGTTACGAAAGACACGGACTATGACTCATCCACACGAAGCCGTACCGGATATTGACCCTGCCGCTCAACTGCAAGAGGCTGCGGAGCGCTTTGGCTACGCCGGCGGAGAAAGGCAATACCCCACCGATGCGCAGCTGACGGAACTGGATAGCTTAGCGCGTCGAATCGTCGGCCAGGGCGAACCGGCTGACGATGGTTCTTATCCATCTTATTCTGATGCCATAACTGGCGAGCGGCTTGATGTAGATCCAGAGGACTTGCATGATGTTCAAGCAGTCCTCATGCGGGCGCAACTAGGCGCACTCGCAGGGCAGGCGGCGGTGTCGGGCGATGAAGGTCAGGGGGCCGTTGCAAGCGGTGCTGGCGCATCACGGAGAAGTCGCCGGGAGCCGGGGCAGAAAAAGCAGCGCGGCGGGCCCAATCGGGTCCATTACAACGGAGATACGGTGACCCCAGGCTCTCGGAGGGACAGGAAGCGAA
>JBGTNV010000057.1:0-1532 GCA_041742875.1 Saccharimonadales bacterium (SeqCode)
AGATCATGAAGCACAATCCGTTCAGATCCATGATATGGTAGAGACGGCTCGTCCGAACGCCTTTGCAGTGGCAGATGTTGTATTGTTCGAAGCGGTCTGGGTAATGGGCGGCAAGAGCTACCAGCTCGACCGTCCTATGATCGGTGCATTGCTCAGTCGCTTGGCTGCTATTGATCAAATTAACTGTAACAAAGTCTTAATCCAACGTGTTTTACCGCTGTATCTTCAGCAGCCTAAGGTATCTTTCATCGATATCGCCTTAGCAGTCTATGCCGAACTTAACGGCGCTGTACCGCTCCTGACATTTGATAAAAACCTGGCCAAAGCGCTGCCCGAGTACGTCAAGTTAGTGTAGGGTTCCGGTAGTATAGTCAGTGCCGGATTCCACGTATAGAAAATACAGGAAAGTTATAAAAAATCTAAAAGGGGCCAAAACAAACATGAATATATACCACACCGACGGCAGCGCCAGCCCGAACCCGGGGCCGGGCGGGTTTGCGGTAATACTGAACCGGCAACCTGTAACCCTGGGCAGCGAGCCGGGCGGCGGGAAGACGACCAATATCCGGATGGAGGGTTTTGCCATTATGGCGGCGCTCAAGCATGCGGACGGCAAACCTTGCAAAATTTATACTGACAGCGAGTTCTGGATCAACGTTATTACGAAATGGTCGCTGGCCTGGGAAAAGAACGGCTGGACGAAGAAAGGCGGCGAGATCAAAAACCTCGATATCGTACGCGAAATTTGCCCATTGTTCCGGCAAGGCAAAGCGACACTAGTATGGGTGCGCGGCCACAACAATGACGAGGGAAATGAACTGGCCGACCACTGGGCAAACGAAGCCCGCAAACGGTATTTGAAAGTATAGCCGAGGGGTCTATAATTAATTGCAGAAACAAACAATCGTATTAAAAAACGGCAATACGTAAAAGGAGGGCAGGGCTATGCTAGGCAATGCAAATGCGGTAGTGACGATCGGGGTGAAAGATCTTGGTAGGGCGCGGGAGTTTTATGAAGCTACGCTCGGACTGACGGTTGATAGTGAAATGCCTGAAGCACAGTTGGTAGTGTATCGCAGCGGCGATTCGTTGGTGCAAATCTACGAAACTGACAAGGCTGGCACCAACCAGGCTACCTATGTTACCTGGGAAGTTGACGATGTCGATGGCGTTGTCTCGGCACTGAAGGATAAAGGTGTAGGGTTTGAGCACTATCCGGAGATGCCGGAAGTGACGGTAGAGGGTGACCTGCATGTATGGGGTGACGACAGAGTTGCCTGGTTCCGGGATCCGGACGGCAACACCCTGTGCCTGCATAATAAACAGTAATCGGCAGATTTTACAGCACTCAGGGTTTAGGTTTTCGGGTAGAATAGGGCTTACGATACTAAACCAGAGCTGCTGAAATATTGAGTTATGCTTGTTGAAAGCGGCCATAAATCTTGAGGAAACACCTATGGCTGATGGACCAGAGCCGGTTGAAGATAATAGCGCGACCGCCGTTGCGGAAGACGCAAAGCCGATGGCGACCG
>JBGTNV010000058.1:0-3424 GCA_041742875.1 Saccharimonadales bacterium (SeqCode)
AGCATTGGACGCACTCGAAGTGCGACAGCACCAATAATCGTCTGACGTATACCCCTTCGGATATCATACTCAAGTGTGGCCGCGGCAAATTCTCGGCCTTTCTTTCGGCCATGCGGATCCAATACTTGCTCAAACTGACAACCTAACTCCTCGGTGATATCTGCCGCGTCTAACGGACTTTGTTTTATATCGGCCGCACCCTGTTGCAGCAACACCTGAAACGGAGTCAAATCTACCGTTTCGTCGGCCGGAACTTCTTCACTAATCGCCTCATGTGGCCGCTGGCACATTGATAACATACACCGAGGCTACCATAAAACCCCCTATCGCGGGAAGTATACAAATGACCATGACTTACTCTGTTTACTTGCCGTCAAGGTACAGTCGCCTTGATCTACTATTACGTTTTCGCAAAAAAAGAGACTGCCTAGTTAATAGACAGACTCTTTTTTGCTGCTGAAGAATTAGACAACTGCTACGGTTGCAGCCATTGAATCCTGTCAACCACGGCCACGGCTGAAGCACCGTATTCGTTATTAGCTACATTTGTACCGTCAGCTTCGGTACAGGAACCGACTGCTTCAATGTCAACGTGTGCATAAGTAATGCTACCGGATACTGCTGCGCCAACCAGAGTAGTGGTGTCAACTGTCAGTTCACCTGAATTACCCTTGCCGCTGCCGTTTGTTGTCAGATTGCCAATTACATTAATGGATCCGGTGTGGAACCCATCAGGTGCAAGGCCACCACTCGTGTTATTGCCGGAAGTCACCAACTGAATGTTGTAGGTGCAGTTGGGCGCGCCGTTTTTCAGTGCTGCCACCACCTTGACATTAGTGAGATCACCTGGCACTGTCGGCCGGAAGTTAACAAAACCTATCGATGCATCCGGACCACCCGTCACAGGGTCGTTAGTGGCGACATTCCAGCCATTGTCAGTATTATCGTAAATATCCACTTTCGTCTGCCCGGCATTGCCTGACGTTCCTTGGCTAGCAAACACCGGAGCTGCTATCAGGCCTACCGCAACAACGCTAGAAAGTACCAAACTGCTTGCAATTTGTAGTTTTTTCATATATTACACCCCCTTATGTACTAGTTTACTAATTTGCATTTTACAGTTCGTCGACCGGCGAATTAAAAAACGCCCAAAACCGCTAGCACTAAGTTATAGGCTTATTTTAGGTGATGTCTGTGAAATATTTCACATTGCCAAGAAATATTTACCGGAATTTGACTATTTATTATTTTAATAGTATCGTTAATGTTCTGCACCTTACCACATTGGAGTTAGATCGAGACGAAGGAGAACACCCGTGCCTCCATCCGACATACTGCAGTCCGCACACTCCGCAAGTCCGTGGACGGTGATGCGCGACGGTCTGCGATCCCTGCCCGGGATTCCCGAGCCGGACGATGATCTGCGTCAGACAGGCAAGGTCGCTGATACAACCGACAGCGCCGACAGCGACGAGCAAATGGGCTACAAGCAGTCCGGAATATGGACACTGCTAGGCCTCTATGCAATCTTGGCATTCTTCGCAAGCCGCGGCCACGGTTTTGAACACGCCTGGATGCTCATCAAAAGTTTCTTCATTGGTGACATCGCAGCCATCCGTTCGATAGGCGATACGCTCAACATCTTGTTGCCAACAGCCGCCGCGATTGTGGTCATCGAGCTTCCTTTGGTAGTCGTCATCGGCATCGCGCTGAAGAACCTCTACGGCGAGAGCAAGAGCCACAGTCTCCTCAAGGCTTTCAGCGGCAACAAGCGGCATTACATGATGATGACGCTGACGGTTGTCGCCGAGGAGCTGCTCGCCCGAGGGTTATTCCTTGGACTGCCGCTCCTGTTGACCGGTGGCCAGTTGCCGACATTCGCCATCTACGCGCTGTTCATACTGGGCAACGGCATCTGGGCATTAATCCACCTGGGTAATTTCAAGAACAGGTCCGAACGCCAGCTGCTCAAGGTACTACCGCAATTCATCGGTGGATTCGCCCTGACAGCCGTCTTCCTGAACTTCGGGCTGGTCGGAAGCATTGTCGTACACCTGGCATTCAACAACCTGCTCATGAGCGTCTACCGGAAGGGGACATTCAACCAGGACGAGATCGCCGTCATCATCTGGCGTAGCGCACTCCTCGTCGGCAGCACGTGCGTGCTATGGTTCAGTTACGGCAAGTCGTTATTTGACCTGTCGTACTGGTTTTACGGAGACAACTTCGCGGTACCCGGCTGGCAGTGGCAGCACTACTTGCTGGCAGTCCTGGCTATCACCAGCGCCCTGACCATTCTGGGCGACCTGCTATTGCTGGATGTCCTGCCGGAAGCGGTCAAGGCCATGGAACAGATCGGCTACATCGTCATCATCACGGCGCTGTCGTTCGGTATCTTTTTCGGCCTCGGCCTGCTGGGAGTAGCGATCGATATTCAGGTGCTCGCCATGGCTCTGGTCTTTCTGCTGGTTCGCCGTTCTGGCAGCGCTAACGGTATGACCCGGGTCTTCTGGATCGGATTACCGAGCCTAATGGCAGTGCTATGTGCCATTCTGGCACTTGGCCCGCAGAGTTTAGCATGGATGGTCGTCCTGGTCGTGACGCTGGCCGAGTTGCCCGACCGGTACTTCCGGTTCCGCAACGCTGCCAACGACGGCTACACCGTGTAGCTGAGTCGCAGCTCCGTCACTCATCTAACAAACCGAAGGAGGTGTAATAGCCCCGACATAATTATTAACGAGCCCCGGCGACTTGACCGTGCGGTCAATTATGCCGGGGCTCGTTTATTTAAAAAAGAAGCTGTCGGGCAGTCGCTGCATGGTGGGATCTTTTGGCAGGGGTATCAGTTTGGGAATCAAACCCCTAAAGACGGAGGTCTAGGTAAAATTTACATGCAGAAATCCATGAAATTACTCGATAATCCATAATTTTTCCAGTTATACTATGTTTCATACCACAAAATGAAGGAGAAGTATGGAAACGCAGGTTGGCGCTGGTACAGTGACGTTTGACAAGTTCAATGAGTTGCTCGATATAGTGGTCGATAAAATCCAAGCCGATAACGAGTTTCGGCCTGACACGATTGTAGCACTCGGCACAGGCGGGCTTCCCGTGGCTGCGGCGTTGGCAAAGCGGCTATCCATCCACAGTCAGGATGTGGCCGGCATTCCTGTTTTCAGAGATACGGAGGGGTACTATCATCCCGGCAACGGGCTCATTAGCCTGGGCAGCTGTGCCGCCCGGCAAGTGCTGGTCGTCGACGACTCAAGCAATAGCGGCCGGTTGACCCGCGAAGCCGTCCGCATGGTTGCTGAGCAAGGCGGTGAGGACGCCAAGAGTTGCGTACTGATTGCACGGGAAGACGGTATCCAACCCGACTTCGTGGGCGAAACATGCGCAGGCGAACCGCCCAGCTTTTTCTGGG
>JBGTNV010000059.1:0-2499 GCA_041742875.1 Saccharimonadales bacterium (SeqCode)
TGGCGGTGCCGCAGGGGGCACCGCTGGCCGAACTGACCGTATAGGCGTAAACGTTTTTTACCGGTTTGTCGGCCAGTGCGTCCTCGGTGCCGCTGGGGTCGCGAAAAACCTCCGGTCCGATAGCTTTGACATGAATAGCACGCCACCGGGGATTATTGAGGTCATCCAGTGTCGGATACTGGTTCGTCTGGGCGAAGTAGCCCTCCAGGCCTCCCCGGAGTTCCTTTATGTCCCCCTGACGTTCGGTGTTGCGTTCGTTTTGCTGGACGCCGGCGCGAGTGGTAATAACTAACGCGGACAGAATGCCGATGACGACGAGCACCAGGACAAGCTCAATCGAAGTGAAGCCATGCTGCGGTTTTGATTTCATATCTAAAAGTATAGCATGGCACTATTGCTTGAAAACTATTCCCGGACTACTCTAGTTCTACTCCTGGAATGGGTTGCCGCGGGCTTGTTTGAACAAGGTTTGGACGTTTTCGCTATTATCCTTTAATGCCTCTAATTGCATTACGACCTTGGGGTCAATTTTCGGGATAGAAGTCGATTTAGACATGGCGCTAACATCATCGCTGTTAGGTTGAACGTTGCTCAAAGTATCGATTCTGAAGAGCACGAAGCCGTATACTGCGGCAACGAGCAGTAAAAACAGGATGCCGGCGTATCTGTTTAGTTTCCGCAGGGCGATTAACGCCTGCGGCCCGAGGGACTTAAGGTCGAGATCTTTGTTTTTCATGGCTTTATGTACTCACTTATGTTGAGTGTGAAACTGACGCTGCCGGGGTCTTTGGCGTCGGGTGTCAGGTTGATGCCGCTAACCAGGGCGGTGCGGCGATTGTTTTCCAGTCCGGCCAGGAAACTGATGAACTGGCTGAAGGGCGCAGGACTTGAGCTGTCAGACTGGATGGTAATAGCCAGTTCGTAGACGCCCGATATGCCGGGGACGGGTTTGAGCTGCGATATTGCCAGCGGGCTCTTGGGCGAAGGAGCTGGCGCAGCTGCGGGAGCCGTGGGAGCTGCGGCCGCCGCCGGCGCTTTGCTGCCAAGCGTAGAGGACGGGAAATTGATCGATCCAAGCCGGATACCGGCCGTCTGGGCGATTTTAACGATTTCGCGTACGGTCTGGGCTTGGTCTTTGTCTTGCGGGACGACACTCTTGGCGATGTCGCCGAGGGTTCTGTATTTGGCGATGTCGTTTTTGGCTTTGACGAGCTGGGCAGACTGGGTTTCGAGGGACTGGCTTCTTGAGCGGGCATCCAGCAAGACCTCGGACTGGCTTCGCAGGAGCGCATTAGCGCCATATGCACCGCCGACTAGGCCTAAAGCAAGCAAGCCAACAGTGGCAAGCAGGATGTAGTAGAGGCGTTTACTGTTCATGGGGTAGCCTTCGCAGTACCGTTAATGAATAAGAACGGATTATTGTCGGCGAACAATGCCCGGATGGTGACGGCGCAGGGGTAGCGGCTCTGTTGGGCGCTGGTTGTGGCGCCGGAAGCTGCAGTACAGTTGATGCTGACAATATCGGCTTTGGAGAATATTTTGTTAGCCGGATCGGCCAGGTTGATCTGCAACTGGGTGGCAGCGTTGTAATCGGCGGTATTGGCACTGATATCGATTGCACCTTGGATCTGGCCCTGAAAGGGGCTAATCGTCAGGTTGGAGAGTGTGGCGTTGTCGGGTGTCACGATAGCCATTTGCTTCAGTAGCTGCGAGAATAGGACTTCATTGGATAGTACCTGGACGGCTAGTTTGAGGCTATCGCCGATATCCTTGGTTTCTTTCTCGACCGCTTTCTGGTTTTGCAGCTGCAGTTCGCTTTCTGCGGCAGCAACCTGTTCCTGGTATTGCTGGGCTGTTTGGCGCAAATACCATATCCCGCCGATGCTGATACCGACCAGGCCCGTGCACGCTAGACCCATAGCGACTACCCAGCGAACCAGCCGGGTATTGCGGCGGGCATAGTGGAAGGACTCTTTGACATCCGGCGGTATGAGGTTGATCATATACGGAAAGCCTCCTCGGGATCCAGTAAACTCAGGCCGGCAACAGTGGCGTACATCAATTTATCCGGATTGCTGGGTGCTTGCAATGTGCCGTAATCGAGGATGTTCCAGGGGTTCTGCGAACGCACCGGCATGCGCAGCGCGCTTGTCAGGAAGTCGCCAAGTCCCGGCATGTTGGCACCGCCACCGAGTATAACGACTTGGCTGATGTTGCGTTGCGAGCCGTAGCGCTCCTCGTAGTAGCGGCTCATGCGGCGGATTTCGGCAACAATTTTCTGTAACGTAGGCGACAGCGCTTCCGTAATCTCTTTTTGCTTTATGCTGACGCCGAGTCCGTATTTGGTTTTAATGAAGCCGGCTTCGGCGTCGCTGACTTTCAGTTTGTCGCGGATGAGGTTGGTAAATACCAGGCCGCCGGCCGGCACGGTACCGGCTACCAGGATTGTTTTGTTGAATATGCCAATATCGGCTGTCAGTGTGCCGAAATCGATAATAA
>JBGTNV010000060.1:0-2386 GCA_041742875.1 Saccharimonadales bacterium (SeqCode)
TTCCGTATCAAGCCGGGATTCCTTGGCAATTTTTTCTACGGAGTGAATGGCGGTGGTATGGTCTTTGCGTCCCAGCTCGTGGGCGATCTTCGGAAAGCTCATGTGCAGCTCGCTGCGAAGCATGTACATCGCGATCTGGCGCGGTACGACGATATCTTTGTCGCGCTTCGGACCGAGTATTTCTTCGATTGATATTTGGAAGTGCCGGGCGGTCCGCTCGACGATCTGCTTGGCGTTCAGGTGCTTTGGCCGGGATTTGGTATTGCCGAGCAGGCTGGTGGCGATGTCTATATCCGGTTTCAGCTCGCGCATTTCACAAAAGGCCAGCAGTTGGTTCAGGGCGCCTTCCAGCTCGCGGATATTGGATTGGACCAGGTTTGCCAGGAATTCCACGACATCGGACGGCAACTCGGTTTCGGCTTGGCTGGCTTTGGTGTGCAGGATGGCGCAACGGGTTTCGAAGTCCGGGATTTGCATGTCGATAGACATACCCCAGGCAAAGCGGCTCTGCAGGCGCTCTTCTAGCGTCGGGATGTCGCGCGGCGGCTTGTCGCTGCTGATAATAATCTGACGGTTGGCCTGGTGCAAGGCGTTGAAGGTATGAAAAAATTCCTCCTGGATCTTTTCTTTACCGGCGATGAACTGCATATCGTCGACAATAAGGACATCGGCGCCGCGGTAATGTTTCGCGAAATCCGTCGTCTTCTTGAAGCGGAGTGCGTCGACGAACTCCTGGACGAACTGCTCGGTGCTGGCGTAGACGATACGTGCCGACGGAGTACGCGTCATCACCGCATTGCCGACTGCCTGGATGAGGTGGGTTTTGCCGATGCCGACACCGCCGTAAATGAACAACGGGTTGTATTTGGTGCCCGGTTGGGAGGCGATGGCCTGGCAGGCGGCATAGGCCAGTTCGTTGCCGGAGCCGACAATAAAGCTTTCAAACGTGTACCGTTCGTTCAGGCCTTGGCGGTAATTATGGGTCAGGGAATTGCTGTATTGCTGTGAAACTGACGATATAGGGGATCTGGGTCTAGCCGATGGCAGCAGCTCCTGTTCCCTCTGCCGCCCGGTTGTTGTAACCGGCAGTGTCCGGGCGGCGGCATCGGCAGAGCGGGGGAGCGACGCTATTTTGTATTCCAGCCGCGCCGGCTTCAGGCCGTTTTTGGCCAGCGTCTCCAGGATCAGGCCCGAGTATTTACGCTCCAATTGCTGCTTGATGAAAATATTGGGTACGCCGACCACGGCTGCTTCGTCGCTATGTTGCAGCAGCTGCGTGTTTTTAAACCACGTTACAAAATTACCGCGTGATAGCGACAGTTCAATCTCCCCGAGAACTGCTTGCCATAAGCTTCCGTCCTGGCTTCCGTTCCGCCTTCCGTTTTGCACGATACCCTCACTAGACTTGCTGTACATACACTATACGGAATACTGCAAAACTTTTCCACATGCAGGCAGACAAGTTTATAAAACAAACGTTTTAGGGGTGAATTTGTACACAGCCGCAACACTGATCTGTTAATCTGTGGAAAGTACTTGGATAAAAGGGGATAACTTGCTAGAATCAGGAGGTTAAACAGTGTCAAAAAAAGTACAGATCAAATATTTTGAATAGTAAGTACGATTAATGTACGGATAAAGTAAAGATTTAAGCCATGCCCAAACGAACCTATCAGCCCAAAAAACGCCACCGCGCCCGAGTGCACGGCTTCTTAAAGCGCATGGCCAGCAAAGCCGGTCAGCACGTCCTCCATCGCCGGCGCCTAAAGGGCCGTACCAAGCTGGCGGCCTAGACTAGGTATATGCAGCTTATGGCGGAACGCAAGATGCAGGAGGTGTATTAAATACCTGGAGGCACACAAATCATCGGATATGGTATCCGACAGTACAGACACTGGCCAAAAAACTTTTTTCACACGTATGGCCATTTTGTGTCAATCCTCGCCGAGGGTGGTTTGTTGCCTACCATGTTCGCGCGCGTAATAGCTCCCTATCATTTCCACTAAAAGGCCGGCGTCCATGCATAACGTGATGATTATCGATAACCAATAGCTCTCCACGACGCAACATAAATTGGCGAGCATGTGCTGGATCACTGACCGCTTCATCAAAGCGATCAGCAACAGTGACCTGTGCAGGTTCAGAATTTTTCAATCCATGTCTCCACCATCTAATGGTCTCGTCATCGCTCAGTACCGGTCGTGGCGGGCAAAGACCCCTGCCTATCCTAGGCGGCTTGGGCCATAACCACTGCGCTTTGCCAAGTTCTGTCCGTGTGGCGTCGTCTAACCCCGTAATGACATCCCGCACGTCTGCCAACACCGTGTCGCCTCCCTTTTCAGCTGGAGATATACAGAGCAATAAGACGAATTGACAGGGAGTAGGT
>JBGTNV010000061.1:0-6062 GCA_041742875.1 Saccharimonadales bacterium (SeqCode)
GCGAGCATTTACGGCTATGCTTGGATGAGGCGTCACAGCTCAACTCACCGCCCTTCGCTTCCGTGGAACTGCCGTACCGTGCGTTGCCGGAAGTCAACCTGGCTGACGTAAGGACAGAGGCAACGCTATTGGGCAAGCAGGTTAGCCAGCCGCTTATTATCTCATCAATGACCGGCGGTACTGAACATGGCACTAAAATTAATACGAATTTGGCGGTGGCCGCAGAATCGGAGAACATTGCACTTGGTGTCGGCTCCCAGCGAATCGGTTTAGAAAAAAAGGATGCTTTGGCAACCTTCAAGCTGATACGGGCCAACGCCCCCTCGGCATTTATTTTTGCCAACATGGGGGCAATCCAGCTGAACTACGGCTACACTGCCGATCATTACCGGAAGGTTGTTGATATGGTCCAGGCCGATGCCTTATATGTGCACCTCAATCCTTTACAAGAAGCTATCCAGCCAGGCGGTGACACGAATTACGCCCATCTATTGGACAAGATAGCCCGGCTAATCCATGCGATAGAGGTACCGGTTTTCCTAAAAGAAGTAGGCCATGGTATTGATGTGCATACAGCCCAAGCGTTGCTGGCCGCCGGAGCCGCCGGCATAGATGTGGCAGGCGTCGGGGGTACATCATACGCTTGGGTAGAAGCCCAACGGGCACATAATGCAGACTTTGCCGATTGGTTTAAAGATTTTGGCATACCCACTGAAACAGCTATCCGCAGCATCGCTCCGATAAAGGGTGATGGTTTACTCATAGCTTCAGGCGGTATTAGGAATCCTATCCAAGGCTACAAAGCCCACTTATTGGGCGCGGATTTCTACGCATCCACCCAGCCATTCCTCCAGGCTGCACTGACTTCGGACGAAGCAGTAATTGACGTAATCAGGCAATGGCAACGCGGACTGCAGATCGCGATGTTTGCTACCGGTAGACGCGAGTGGAATCTTAACCAATAAACAGGGAAGAGATTCACAGATATTCTACTTGGTTGGCGAGGTGTCCCAAATTTGTAATACCATTTATACAGGCTTACTGTTGATGCACAAAAAGTTGCAAGGCCTTTGCCTTACTTTTAAGGATACGTAAGTCTATGGATTTCTCGTTGAATTATTTTCCAAACTTTAGCAACATGCTCATCATTCAAATTATCAACTGCCTTATCGGGATAATGCAACATGTGATCACCCCGTTCTTCGTCGCTCCAGTACTTTGGTCCTGATTCCAGGTGCTGTAGCTGTGTTTCAATCTTCTCCAAAGCCTGGGCTATTTTTGCTTCCGGGCTTTCGCCTTTTTCAAATTCTTCCTGCAATTGTGTAAACTTTTCGCCAAGCGGTGCAGGCAGTGTGGCGTACAGTTGCTTGGCGGCCTCTTGCTCCCGAAGCTTATGTTGAGTGTGCTCGCCCAAGTTAGTGACTTTTTTAAAACCGGCTATGTCACCATATTTGGCCTCGGGCAAATCGTGCATGATAAGCATAACGAGAGTTTTGTATGGGTCGGCATTAAATTGCCACAGTTCCTGGGCCATAATAAAGAACAAGGCGGCACGCCATGAGTGCTGAGATGAATCTTCCTGGCGGCCGGAGGTCATCCAGTTATGCCGAAGAGTGGACTTTAATTTTTCAGCCTCATTTAGGAACTTTAATAATTGCTGGTATTGGTCGTCCATGCAGGGATTATAGCAGCTCTCATATCAGCAATGAGGGGTTCGAACTCACTATTACAGATATATAATCTGGCAAAACAAAAAGTATCCCAAAATTTAGACTACATTCCCAGCTTGACCCCAGAGTTACTGTCCTGTAATCTTTTACCACGAGTGAGACGCTCCTAACAGAGATGTGTCGGTGAGACTAGCAACCACACAAATAACAAAGTCTCGCTTCGCAGCCAGCCCATGGCGCTCCAATGCTTCGTATGACACCAGCACAAACCCCAGGACGTACTTTGTGCCGGGAACTACCATACATCGCAAAGCGCAATAAGATCGTTCCAGCAAGAACCAGAGCTACACGCACGTGCAGTTCGGCATTGGACAATCGTCCTTTGTCTCGGCAGTTCTCATTGGAAGAAGTGAGGTAGCAGGAATATGAGCAACGACGACCAGCAGAAAGCTGACAGTGACAGTAGTAACAGTAGTGGTGGCGGCAACCAGACGGAAGCGCAGCAGCAATCGGGCTATGGGAAGCCTATTGTATCCGATAGGTACGGCCACCCGATCTACGACAATTAGGTCATCCCGAACCGCTGACGCTCGATGTTGGGATAGCTCCTGGTCATTGAGGACTCAATGGCGCAAGACCTGCTTCAGCAGTTTTGTCAGTTTCTGTTTGGACGCTTTAGCGCCTAAAAAACTGACATTTTTACCATATAGAGATTATTTATAGCGATTATTTTTATCACAAGCTCATTGGCCAATACTGACCATATTCCCAGGTTGCGCGTTTCCATACTTGTATGTATCCTAGAATCCTGTGATAGCGTCCAATTTTGTGCAGGTCTACCCACGTGAGCTCACCCCGGGCCAGATTCACCATGGCGTGGACATCCCGGTTGTACGTGCTGCCCAAGAATACTCCTATGGATATGGGCTGGTTGCACATGCGGCGCTGCGTGACGAACACGATCAAATACCACCGCTCATGCTACCGCTGCGCACCTACGAAGAAACCGTCGACTTTCACTCGGTAGAAGGGGCTTTACTCGAAAAGCCTGGCGGCTGGGATCACCGTAACGAAGTAAATTTTCCCGCGCTCAACGAGCACATGGGCGATATGTGGGATCCACTCATCCTGGGCGAGTGGCCTAAGGGGATTGACCGCAATAGGGTCATACATATTGCTATGAACTCACTCGCCATCGAAGGCCTGTTATATTACACGCTGCGTGAGAAATTCGTGCGCCGCGTCGGCACTGAGGCTCTATACGAGCCTTACAATGAGGCTTTCTTGAGCCGCTATACCGGCGTGTTGCAAGAAATTGATGTCGCTATTGTTATTTTGGATGTCATACGCAAAAACCCCAACCTTACGGTAGTGCCCGCACCTATGCAGTTTGAGCGGAGCAAGTCTGGCGCAAATGCAGACCTGCTTGTAGTGGACTTAGGAGAAAAACAGGCCATGGGTGTTCAAACCAAGACTGTCACACGTCGTGAGACCAGAGAAAAGTACGATCAAACTCGAATTGCGCTCGTGGACGGTACCGTGGACTTGGGTAATGTACGGGTCGTACGCACCAAAAAAGGCCGGTCCACTGAAGCGCCTAAGCCATGGCCGGGCATCGTGGCGGCATCACGAGTGGATGCTATCAAGCTCCATGGCAAAAATCAGTACGTACCCTCCCGCTTTAGTCATCAACTCTTGGCGAAGAAAATGCTGGCTCGCGAGATGGTAGGCAGTCTGCGGGTTGATCATCGTGACCTTTCCAAGATGATCGCTGAACGCATTATGAGTAGACTCTATGGTTAGTGTCGCCTTTTGTTCCAAACTCCCGAAAAAGCTCGCCGTTGCCTCACCTCAGTATTGGAAAATTAGAGTACAAGCTCAATTAACCCTCACCATGAACATGCGCACTCCATCGATGGTATAATTCACAGCGATGACACCCCAAGACATCGCCATCCTAAGACTCCATAACCAACGGATTATAGGCGGTGGCGCCGGAAACCCGCTCCAACTCGCCAAGCACATGGGCGCTATGCAAGCGCAAGATTACTATGGCGCGCTGTGGGCAATCGGTTTGCGTACGGGACAGACTGAAAAAGAAGTTATCAAGGCGCTGAAGCGCACGGAAATTGTACGGACCTGGCCGCAGCGCGGGACATTGCATGTGGTGCCTGCCGACGATGCCAAATGGTTGGTCGGACTTTCGGCCGACCGGTTACTCAAAGGAGCAAAACTCCGGCGGGAGCAATTAGAACTTGATGATACAACGCTAGCTCGGAGCAAGCAGGCCGTCGTTACGGCGCTGCGGGGCGGCAAGCTGCTGTCCCGGCCAAAAATGATGGAGACGCTTGAGCAGGCTGGTATATCGACCAAGTTAAACCGCGGCTACCATATCTTGTGGTACCTTTCTCAGACCGGTATCACCTTTATCGGACCCATGGAAGGCAAGCAACAGACGTTCGGCCTTCTTGACGAATGGGTGCCACGCGCGAAACTTCTGTCGCGGACGGAAGGCATTGCCGAGTTAACGAAGCGTTACTTCACTAGCCACGGCCCGGCAACCATACAGGATTTTATATGGTGGGCGGGTCTAACTACCGCTGATGCAAAGGCCGGACTCGAAGCCAATCTTACAGCTAACCGGGCCTTATTTGATACTCAAAAGGTTGACGGCAAAGAGTATTGGTTTCCAAAAACTACAACTAACCCAGCTCCGGCTTTAGCCAGCACTTTGTTGCTGCCTGGCTTCGACGAGTATATGTTGGGCTACAAAGACCGCAGCGCAGCCCTCCATGCAGACCACACTGGAAAAATAGTGCCTGGCGGCAACGGTATGTTCTTGTCGACAATTGTGATCAATGGCCAGGTAGTCGGCACCTGGAAACGGACTATCAAAAAAGACCACGTACTGATTATTGCCAGTCCGTTTAGGCACTTGTCCAAAGCCGACATGAAGCTTGTCGGGCAAGCGGCCGAAAGGTATGGACGTTTCCTTGGCCTGCCGGCTAAGGTAGCGTAAGCGGGAACTGCTGCTGGTTATTCAGGACTGCGAGGGGCTTGAGCCTTTGCTGTATACTTATAGTTAGCCGTGCAGGTGCTTCTGCTCTCGCTCGCTCAAAGCCACATAGTATTACGACGGGCAACAACGGATTCCTATCTGCAGACTTTTCAACGATTTTACATCGTTTTACGCATCAGTGGTCCCTTACGATAACACATCTGTAGGGCTCACCCATACAACTCCGGCGCAGTACGGCCACCCCATATTCAATGAATATTCCACACAGTACTAAATCTCTTATAACTACTATTTATTAGAGCGTCGCAGCATGGTTTGGGGTAGAGCCCGTTCCGACTTTCCGGCTGGTAGCCGCCCGTTACTAGTTGCTGCGACCGGAGGGAGTTTATCATATGCGTGAAGTTATTAACCAAGAAGTGTCGGTCGTGTCGTATTTTAGTGCCCGGAAGCGGCTCAGTTTGCCGCATATTATCAGTTGGCGGGGCCGTGAATATTCGGTCGGTACCATCGGCTTCCATCACACTATCCGGCGCGGTGAAACACTGTACCATATATTCGAGTTGTCCGACCGCGAGGAACAGCTCTGGATGCGGCTGAAGCTGGATACTAGCACCTTGCACTGGACGCTGGAAGCGGTGAGCGACGGCAATGCCGACTAAGCAGCATACCGATACCAAGACACCGGCCCGCAGTTACGCGGACCTGGTGGAACTGCCGGTCAACAAAGCCCGGCCGCTTATCATACATATCGACTTCAATTCATGCTTTTCGACCATTGAGCAGCAGGCCAATCCGCTTATCCGCAATAAACCGGTCGCGGTCGCCGCCTATACGCGTGACAACGGCATTGTATTGGCGGCATCGTACGACGCCAAAGCAAAGGGCATCCGGCTGGGCACGAGCGTCCGCGAAGCCAAACAAATCTCTCCTGGTATTATCATCCTCATGCCGGACCCGCCCAAATACCGCGAAGCCCATCGCCGCTTCCGCGAAGTCCTGACCAAATACACCGATGACGTGGTCGCCAAATCGATTGATGAGTTCGTCATGGACTTCCATGGTTCGGACATCACACGCCAAGGGCGGTCTTTGGAAGACATCGGCTATGAAATAAAGCGGCGTATCAAAGACAGCTTAGGCGAATATGTCACCGTCAATGTCGGCATCGGCAGCAACCGCTTCCTAGCCAAACTTGCCGCCGGCCTGCACAAACCGGACGGCCTGGATGTTATCACACACCAGAATTTACTCGATACGTATGCTTCGTTGGAACTCATGGCATTACCCGGCATCAACCGCCGTTTCAAAGCACGGTTGTTTGCCGCCGGCATCGCCACACCGCTCGAAATGTACCAGGCCAGCGGTACTTATCT
>JBGTNV010000062.1:0-6567 GCA_041742875.1 Saccharimonadales bacterium (SeqCode)
GCAGTTAGAACGTGCAAAACGTGCTATCACAAGAGTCTTGCGAAATTTAAGTTTAATTCGAGTTAAACCAAATTTTGTAAGAAAGTCCGGTGGAACCGCCCCGGTTATGCAGCGTATTGTTCAACGGAATAATAGCAACTGACAGGGGTCCGAGACGCTAAGATTGAATACATCTGCGAGAGTATTCGACCGTAGCGTCTCTTTTTGTTTTTGCCGGGGCTTGCGCACATGGCACATTTTGGGCGTAAATCTCCGCTGCTCCTCCGGCGTACGATGCTCCGTCAGAGACGTACGCTTCCGTCCGCTGCTCGATTTCCATCCCAAACTGCACTCATGTGCGCAAGTCCTGTGCATCCTAAGCTTTCCAGTAGCAAATAATATCGTAGGAGATTACTTATGAGTGGTAAAAATGACGCGCAACTCTACGCCATGCGGCACAGCCTGGCGCACATTACGGCCAACGCGGTGCAACACCTGTGGCCGGATGCAAAATTCGGTGTCGGACCGGTAGTGGAGAACGGCTTCTACTACGATATTGACCTTAGCGGCGAGCAAAGCGATGCGCCTAAAAATGGAAAACGCGACGATAAGCTCAGCGAAGAAGATTTCGGCCGGATTGAGAAAGAAATGCAGGCAATCATCAAAGCTGCCGAGCCGTTTGAACGGTTCGAAATGACGGTGGATGAGGCAGTTAGATGGGCTATCGAAAATGGCCAGCCATACAAACAGGAACTGCTGAACGACCTGAAACGCGCCGGTACGACTGTTGCCAAAGACCTCGACGCGGCTGAGCTCGGACTCGAAGCTGTAAAGGGTAGCAAGGTGAAAAACGTATCATTTTATCGTAACGGTGACTTTACCGATCTTTGTCGAGGTCCCCACCTTGACAGCACCAGCCAGGCCGGTGCGTTCAAACTTATGCGAGTTTCCGGTGCCTATTGGCGCGGCAATGACCAGAACGCCCAAATGCAGCGTGTGTACGGCGTCGCCTTCGCCACCGAAAAAGAACTAAGACAGCATTTGACCATGCTCGAAGAAGCCAAGAAACGCGACCACCGCGTATTAGGTGAAAAGCTAAAACTATTCTTCATTACTCCTGATGTCGGAGCCGGATTACCGCTGCTTATGCCACGCGGAGAAAGACTCAAAACGACTTTAATGGAGTATATGCGGGCAAAAGAAGAAGCCAATGGCTATCAATATGTATCAACTCCGGTTTTGACGCAGCGTAGATTATACGAACGTTCCGGACATGCTGATTATTACCTCGAGAATATGTATGCGACCCAAGAAGACGAAGAAGGCAACCAGTTCTTTCTTAAACCAATGAATTGTCCGCATCATCATATGATCTACGAAAAGCTCGTGGAGAGTTACCGGGATCTTCCTTTGCGATTGAGCGAACATGCCGGGTTATATCGGTATGAATTGTCCGGCACATTGACGGGCCTTATACGTATGCGCGGTCCGATCACTCAAAATGACTCTCATATCTATGTAACCAATGATCAGCTAAAGGAAGAGTTTAGAAATGTGTTAGAATTATTCCGGGAAGTTTACCAGGAAATTGGATTCGATGATTACTGGTTCAGGCTCTCTCTACCTGATTTCGAAAAAGATAAGTTTGCTAGTGAAAGTGATAAATGGGAGTTTGCCGCCAAGGTCATACGAGAAGTGCTGGAAGATTCCAAATTACCATATGAAGAAGGTGTCGGCGAAGCAGCGTTTTATGGCCCGAAGCTTGATGTGCAAACAAAGAATGTACTTGGGAAAGAAGATACGATTGCAACGGTGCAAATCGATATCCTCGTACCAAAACGCATGGGCCTGACATACGCAGACTCTGCGGGAAAAGTACAGCATCCGTTTGTGATTCATAAAAATATCCTGGGCGCGTTTGAAAGGTTCATGGCATTCTTGCTCGAGAAAACCGCAGGTAACCTTCCGGTCTGGCTGTCGCCAGAGCAGGTAAGATTGGTAACGGTCAACCAGGAACCTACCACTGTTGCATTCGCTGATAAGGTTGTAGCGAAAGCAACAGATCTGGGCTTGCGCTTGAGCGTCGACAATGACAATGAGTCTGTCGGTAAAAAGATCCGCAGCGCCGAATTAATGAAGGTGCCGTATACCGTTGTCATTGGCGAAAAGGAGATCGAAACCGGGCAGCTTACTCCCCGCATCCGTAAAGATCTTGTCGCATCCGGCGAAGCTAAGGTGTTGACTGTCGATGAGTTTCTGGCAGCGGTAGCCAGGGAAGGAAAGAGCCGTACGGGCAAATCATCACTATAAAACTGTAATTTGATGCATTGATGCATATATGATAAGATGCATATATGAGAACGACGATAACTATCAACGACAAATTGTTCCTGGCGCTTAAGCGGCGGGCGTTAGAAAGCGGAGTAGGGCTGTCCGTCCTGGTGGAAGATGCCGTCAAGCACCAGGTATTGGAAGATGTTGAGGATATCGAAGATGCCCGGAAGCGTTATGGCGAGCCGAAGCACGATTTTGCGGATTTGGTGCGGGAGTTTAAGGCCGAAGGCTTGCTGTAGGTGGCGGCCTACCGTTTGTTGTACAAACGCTCGGTTCGCAAAGACCTGCGTAAGCTCGGCAAGACACAATTGCGTGCTGTTGTCAGCCGTATCGAGTCGTTGGCGCATGAGCCCCGGCCGTTAGGTTATATCCGGCTGCAAGGCGGTGACGAGTTGTATCGTGTACGACAGGGAGACTACCGCATCATTTACTGCATCCAAGATGACGTACTCACGGTCTTAGTAGTTAAGGTTGGCCATCGCAGGGAAGTTTATGACAGAAGTTGATGCAAAGTTTGCGGGACGGGTTGAGGCGATTGTGCGGCAGATCCCGGAAGGCCGGCTGATGACGTACGGACAGATCGCGGGCTTATGCGGCGACGCTCGGGCGGCGCGGATTGTCGGCGGTATCGCGCATTTTGGCGATCCTGAGTTGCCGTGGCAGCGGGTCGTCAATAAGACGGGCGGTTTGGCGGCCGGCTATCCCGGCGGGCGGGCGGCGCACCGTGCGCATTTGGAAGCGGAAGGCGTAGAAATTTCAGATGAAGACCATGTAATGCACATTGCCGAACTGCTCTGGAACCCGGGTCAGCCCGACCAGCAGTCGCTACTGTAGGTCTCGGTCGGTTTTGACGGCAGCGCTCCAGATGGTACGTTAAAGATATGCATCAATCCATAGCGCCGCTCGTGGTAATAGCCGGTGAAACCGCGTCGGGAAAGTCGGCGCTGGCTTTGGATGTGGCGGAGCGGTTCGGCGGCGAACTGATTTGCGCCGATTCATGGACGGTATACAAGGGCTTTGATGTCGGTACCGCCAAACCGAGCATTGAAGAACGCCGTCGTGTGCCGCACCATTTGCTTGATATTGCCGACCCTGAGAAGGGTTATAGCGCGGCGGAGTTTCAGAAGCGGGCTTTCGCGGCTATCGAAGGCATCGCGGCACGCGGCAGGCTGCCGGTTCTAGTGGGAGGTACGGGGCTGTATATCGACAGTGTGCTGTTCAATTACCAGTTCCTGCCGGCTCCGCCGGCGTGGTTGCGCGGGCAACTGAGCGAGCTGAGTTTGGAGGAGTTACAGCAAAAAGCCCATGACGAGGGGTTGGATACAACCGGCATCGATTTGCGCAACAAGCGGCGCATTATACGGTTGATCGAAAATAACGGCCTGCGTCCTACCAAACATCCATTGCGGGATAATACGCTTATGCTGGGTATTCAGGCTGGCCAGGACCAGTTACATGGGCGGGTAGAGCGGCGGGTCGATGCCATGCTGGCGGCAGGGTTAGAGCTGGAAGTGCGGTCACTGGCCGGACAGTACGGCTGGGACGCCGAGCCGATGAAGGGAATCGGATACCACGAATGGCGGCGGTATTTTGAGGGAAACCAGTCACGTATTCAAACCCGTGATCGAATCGTAGCCGCGACATTGGGTCTAGCCAAGCGGCAGCGCACCTGGTTCAAACGCAACAAAAGTATTCAGTGGCTTCCCGCCGTTGACGCGCCGGAGCTAGCTGTGCTAGCCGTAACAACGTTTTTGGAAAATGATGTGCACTAATCTTTCAAGGATCTGCTGAAATACCGGGACAGCTCCGTACCCACTCTGCTACAATAAATCTATGATTGAGCAACTGTTCGGTTCAAAGACCCGCGTTAAATTACTCTACTTATTTTATGGCAACCCTAACCGTTCGTTCTACGTCCGCGAAATTACCCGGAAAATCGATGAACAAATCAATTCGGTACGGCGTGAATTGTCGAACCTGCTGGCAATCGGGATTATTACGTCCGACAGTACCGACAATAAACTTTACTATGAAGTGAACCAGAAATTCGAACACTACGAACCGTTACAAGCAATGTTCGGCGGCAAGGCCAAACCCGGAGTCGTAACCAAAACTAAAGCGAAATCTGTCAGTGACGCGTCGTCCGACTTGCAGTCTATCGGCAATGTCGAGCTAGCGCTCTATACCGGCCAGTTCACCCGTGACGAATCGACCGGCATCGATTTGCTAATCGTGGGTAACGTCAACCAAAACAAATTGCAGAAGTTTATTGCCGAACTGGAAGCCAAAGAGGGCAAAGAAATCCGGTACACGGTATTCTCCGGCGAGGATTTCCGCTACCGTGAACAGATTCATGACCGGTTCATGAGTCTGGTCAAGGCTGCCAAAAAACAGGTTTTGATCGACAAGCATGGCATGCTCCCATAGGACTTTCGTAGAATAATAGCCCGGAGCGCTGAAATATAAGTAAGTAGAGATAGAAGAGGGAATACATGGATATACAATTTTTCGGAGCAAACTGCATTGTCGTGACTGTTGGTAGTGCCCGGATCGTGATCGATGACAATCTGGCGGATTTGGGCGGCAAATCGATGTCTAAACCCGGCGATGCCGCACTCTTTACGTCTGCGCACGGCAACGCGCCCAAAAGTGCCAAAATCAGCATCGGTATGCCGGGGGAATACGAGGTGTCGGAAGTATCGATTTACGGCATTCCGGCCCGGTCGCATATCGATGAAGAAAAACAGCACTCTGCTGTCATGTACAAGCTTATAGCCAAAGACTTGCGCGTACTGATAACCGGTCACGTATTTCCCAAACTTAAAGAGAGTGATATCGAACAAATCGGCGTTGTGGACGTAATGATCGTACCGGTCGGGGGCAATGGTTTTACGCTTGATCCGGTCGGTGTCCTGGAGTTGATCAAAGAAATCGAACCGAAACTGGTAATCCCGACCTACTACGATGATCCGAAGCTGAAATTCCCGGTACCGGCCCAGACGCTTGAACAGGCGCTGCAGGCTCTTGGCATGGAGCCGAAAGACCGTGTCGCCAAACTGAAACTCAAGCCGGCCGACCTGTCTGACGACACGCAGCTTATCGTGCTCGAGAAACAGTAAGTATAAAGTTAGGATATAAAAAAGAAGCCTCTTGCGAGGCTTCTTTAGATTGATAACAGTAAAGGGTTACGCTGTTAGCAGGCCCTTTTTCTTTAGTGTGCGGATAGCCTGGGTGCTGATCTTCATCTGAACCTTGCGGCCTTCGACAATGATGGTTTTGGTCTGTAAGTTTGGCTTCCAAACCTTTTTGGTGTGGCGCTGGCTGAAGCTGACATTGCTGCCGAACTGTTTGCCTTTACCGGTTAGTTCACATTGGTTCATCGGATTATCCTTTAATTATCAGAGTTATCGAACAGCTTATCAAAATTGCCTAAAAAATTTATCTAAGTCCACCTTGACAGTTTCCTCGACAGCCACTAACGATTCAAGGTGTTATTGTATACAACAATCGGGCATAAGTCAACGAGCGCGTTAGTCTAACTGCTGGTATACTGGTGAGGATATGTTAGGCAGCTTGACGGTTACGGATATTCTAATTCTTATCGGGGTGATATTGGTCTCGCTGTCCATACACGAGATGATGCACGCCTGGGTAGGTTTCAAGCTGGGCGATGATACGGCGGCCGAGGAAGGGCGGATCAGCCTGAACCCAATCCGGCATATCGATCCGTTTATGACGGTGTTGTTGCCGATAATTACCATCGTACTGTTCCAGATGCCTATTTTGGCGGCAAAGCCGGTGCCGTTCAACCCCGACCGGGTGAAGTATGACGAATATGGCGCGGCTTTGATCGCAGCGGCCGGGCCGGTGTCCAACTTGGTGTTGGCATTTATCGGCGCGCTGGTGGCTAATGTTGTTGCCGACGGCACCCTACTGGCGCAGATAGTGACGGTGTTCGTGGTGATAAACGTCAGCCTGTTCGTCTTCAACTTGCTCCCGATCCCGCCGCTCGACGGTTCGCGGGTACTATACGCCTTTGCGCCGGATCCGGTGCGTAGGGTGATGGAGCAGCTTGAGCCAATCGGCCTGTTCGTTATATTCGGAATTATCATCATCGGCGGCTTCGGATTCATAAGCAACATAATCGACATGGTGCTGCGCCTGTTACCGTAATAGCAGACAGCCGATAGGCAGCCGTTATAGGCTACCGGCTTCCAGGCTTTTCGGGTAGAATAGGAACAGGCTGGGCTACCG
>JBGTNV010000063.1:0-4156 GCA_041742875.1 Saccharimonadales bacterium (SeqCode)
GGGGTGGTACCGGTTTCAGCTGTCAGTCCGCTACGACGACCCCTTTAAATACGCCAAAAAAGAGCTAGCTGCGTATAACCAAATAACCGGCAAACACGGACTTACGGATAGACTAGCACGCTTCATCGTTCGTCAGCACACGTCCAACGCCCTACAAATCGCCGAACAGATCGAACGTGAACAAGCTAACCGGCCACGTGGTGTCAGCGCCGATTTATGGGCGACAATCGTAGCAATGTATCCGGATGCCGAGCGTGACGGCAAGCGCCGGTTGCAAAAAATCGCAAGCTTTCAGCTATTTTGCAAAATCCGCTCCCCCATATCCCTAGACGGCGCTGCGGATGACGAGCGCTCAGGCCATGATAGGGTCGGCTCTTTACATTACGCCCCAGAATCAATCTTATTCGGTAATACCGATGCCAGCGAATACCTGGAAGACCTTGCCGACAAAGCGGGCATATCGTCGGACGCCCTCCAGCGGTTAATCACGTATTTTGCCGATGAAGGCGAGGGTAATACGCTGGATCCTGATAGCGTAGCTACTCTGATTCAAAAGCTCCAATCGGCCTCCTCGACCTCGTCGGCTACCTGACCCGCACTCACTTTCTCCTTCCCGGGGACTGGACTGCCGAGTGCAGCCGGAGTGGCCGCAGGTCACGCCGCGCGGAGCGTGCCTCGGGTAGGAAGAAGTGAGTGCGGGTCAGGTCGGCTACCCAGCGAAGGGTTTAAAGTGGTACAATATCGGTATGATCAAACTCGACGATAATTTACTCATAGAGCTCGGCCTTGGCGCATTGCCGAAGGATGAGAAAACTTCATTCCTGAAACATATGTATGAAACGCTGGAGATGCGCGTTGGTACGAGGCTGGCCGAAAAAATGTCCGACGCCCAGATGGCGGAGTTCGAACAATTCATTAACAGTAATGACGAGCAGGGCGCGTTCCGGTGGCTGGAAGCTAATTTTCCGAACTACAAGGATGTTGTCGCTGAGGAATTCGAAAAACTAAAAGGCGAAATCAAACCGGTTGCCCCGCAGATCCTAGCCACCAGCATGGCCCATACCCAGGCCACCACGGCCGATCCGCCATTAGCGACCGGCCAATTCGCTGACGTGCCGTCGCAACCGGCACAGCTGGCTGGATCTCCGCTACCTCCCATGTCCCAACCGCAGCAGCCGGCGCCGGCGTCGGAGCTTCAGTCTCAGTCTCAGCCTGAGACTTTCGACCGGCCTCCATTGTCTCAGCAGCCGCATGGTGTGCCCGGAGCTGCCGCCCATCACCCGCAACAGCCGAATCATCCGCACAATCCGCCGCAACCGGCCGCAGGCCATCAGCAGCCTTTCCCATCGGCGCCGCCACAATTTCCGCAACAGCCGGGACATCCGACTCAGCCACAATAGTGGCACGGCTATCGGCAGCGTGCCGGTTACTGTAAACAGGACTTACGCATTTTGCACATTTTGAGCGAAAAGACTGTGTTCCTCGCTCCATCGTACTGCTAGTACGATTACGTTCCGGTGCTCGCTTTTCATCTCAAACTGCACTAAACGCGTAATACCTGTTGTAAATTAGTAGGCGTTGGCCTACCGGCTGAGCAGGAAGCCGGAGGCCGCGCCGACAATGATAATCAGCAGGCCCAGGGTTGCCAGTTCGAGGCCGTCGCGTGCCGGATGCTTGCCGAGCAAGAAACCTTTCCAAAAACCGGCAATGTAGAGCACGATAAGCGTAAGGGTGGTGCACCAAATTACTGCTTCGAAATGATAGGGGAAGAAGAGCAGCGGCAATAGGGTGAGGCCGCAGATGGCAAAATAGACGCCAAATTCCAGCACTGCCGGTATGAAATAGGCTTTGAGCGGCCGCTTCTTTTCGTGTCCGTCCAGTTCGTCTTCGTAGTGCTCAGAAGAATACTTGATGGCCGAGGTGTTAAAGCCGTTCACCAAGATGCTTATGCCGGCAGTAATGAGCAGGACTTTGCGGTCGGTGATATTGGCAAAACTCAGGCCCGCTACCACACCGGCACTGACGGCAAAGCCGCCCTCGACGCCCTCGAGTACCGACAGGAAATTCTGAGCGCCAAGCGGCAGCCGCAGCTGTTGCCGCCGATGTTTTAAGTGGTGTCGGACACGGGGTGTGGTCATGGGCGTTAATCCTATTGTAGGCAATGGACGACGGATTTGAAAATTTTACAGGACTTACCCTTTTTCCTATAGGGTGTAAGCTCTGCGATTGCTACAGCTTGTTGCCAGCTAAAAATGCCTGGGCCGACATTTCGGGTTTGCCGGCCGGTTTGAGCCGTTTTATTTCCAGCGCTCCGTAGGCGCAGTGCAAAATCAAACGCCCGGCTTTTGCAGCAAAGCTGCCGGGGTGGCCGATTTCGGTCGTAACATTGGCCTCGATGACGGTGACCTGCTTACCGGCAATGACTGTGCGACTGCCCGGCCAGGCGGCATAGGCTCTGATTTCGCGTTCTAGTTTTTCTGCTGGTTTCTTCCAGTCTATTTCGCCATCCGACTTTTGGATAAGCGAATCATACGTAGCCTTACTATTATTTTGTGGTTTGGGCGTGAGGCTGCCGTCGATAATTGCTGGCAAGTGCTTGAGCAACAGCTCGCCGCCCATGCTGAGTGATGTGTCAGCCAATAGTTGCTTGCTGGCTTTTGCTAAGTCTAGTGATGGATCGAATGTTTGTTGTGCATATACCGGGCCGGCATCCATGGCTTTGCTGAGCTGCATAATCGATACGCCGGTTTTTCGTTCATCGGATAGCAGGACGCTTTCGATAGGTGTCGGGCCGCGGTGTAGCGGGAGGAGCGACGGGTGGATATTGATAATGCCGCGGGGAAATAGGTCAATAACGGATTTGGGAATGATTTTGCCGTAGGCTACGAGTACACCGATAGCAGCATCGTATGACCGCAATTGTTCAATAATATCAGCTGGCTTGCGCGGTAATAATACCGGGATGTTATGTTTGTCGGCAAGATTTTTGATCTCTAATGTACGAGTACTTCGGGAATGCACTTCTTTATAGTCGGTAACTACGGCTGCAACAGTATAGCCCGAATCTATAAGCGCATGTAGTGTCGGACAGAGGGTAGTGACTCCTGTCGCTAGCCGCTCATTGCCGAAAAAAACGATTGTCGGCTTGGGGCTCGCCACACTTTTACTCATAGTTGCTCCCAGAGAACCTTGCTGTCGCGGATAGTATTTTCGTAATCCAACTGTTCCAGTTTGCCGGAGGCGTTCAGCCGGTAGAATGCTGCGGGGTCGTCCCGTATATGGTCGATGAAGAGGCGGCCGTTGGTGTGATCGATTTCGTGTTGGAAAATGCGGGCCAGGAAGCCTTCGGCTTGGATGCGGACTTCGCGGCCCTCCAGGTTTATGGCTTTGACCTTGACTTTGGTGTTGCGGGGAACTTTGCCGTAGATGTCGCGGATACTAAGGCAGCCCTCGTAATCCTCTTCGATGGTGCCTTCGTATTTGGTGATCTGCGGATTGATAAAAACCGAGAATGTCCGGTCTTCTTTATCGTCGAAGTTATTGCGCAAGACTACGATGCGATATAGGATGTCCAATTGTACGGCTGCTAATGCAACGCCGACTTCATGTTCTCTGGATGCTTCCCAATCGAGCGTAGCGTTTTGCATACCCTCTACGATGTCCAGTATCTCCTGGGAGATCAGGCCGACTTTCTGCGACCGCCGGCGCAAATCCGCATGCGGCAAGGTAATGATGTCTTCTTTGGTGAGGTTTTTTGGCATAGGTGTTATTTTAAGGGCTGAAGAGTAATGAGACAAGGTGAATTAATAGCTCAGGGCACTTTCACAATAGATTACTCGGATCGATATCGTACGACCAATTGGCGGGCAGGATGCCGATAGCCTTGACGAGTTCACCGCGGTCTTTGGATTTGCAGACGAGTTGCCATTGGTACTGGCTGCCGCGTTTTTCGTGGAAGGCGGGCATGGGGCCGTCGACTATGATGCGCAGGCCGCCGGCGCGGAGCTTGGCGGCAACCTTCTCGGCTGAGGACTCGGCGCTTTTGGTGCTGGCACGGCGGCAGGAAAGCTTGAGGGTGTAGCAGTACGGCGGGAAAGTGAACATCCGGCGCTCTGCCAGTTCGGCGGCGTAGAAGTCGCCCCACGATCTATCCGGG
>JBGTNV010000064.1:0-3450 GCA_041742875.1 Saccharimonadales bacterium (SeqCode)
AACCAGCCAAAAGCGGTACGAATGGTACCAAGAACCAAAATGGGCGCTAATTATCGGTGTCCTTGCGCTCGCCGCTGCCTACAGCATCGGCTCGCGTTCACTCGATACCGGTAGCTGGCAGCAGTACTTCATGACACTCGGGTTACTTATCCTCGGCATCAACCGTTTAGCACACACCACTAAACACGCTGTACATAGATGGGGAGAGGGGAAAGGGTTGCGAAAAGCATGAATAAGGATGACAAACAGCAGCAACTGGACGATATCCGCGAAAAGATCCTGCGTGACAAGGTGACGCCGGAGTTGAAGAGCACTGCCACCCAGCTCGTCTTTGGCGACGGTAATCCGGACGCGGAAATACTCTTCATCGGCGAAGCTCCGGGCAAGAACGAAGATCAGCAGGGCAAGCCGTTCGTCGGCGCAGCTGGAAAGTTCCTGGACGAGATGCTATCTCTAGTAGACCTGCAACGCGAAGACGTGTATATTACCAACATCGTCAAGTACCGTCCGCCAAATAACCGCGACCCATTGCCCGACGAAAAAGCTGCCTTTTTGCCGTATTTACAAGCCCAGCTGGAGGTGATTCAACCTAAGATTGTGGTGACGCTAGGTCGTCACAGTATGAATTGCTTCTTGCCGGATTTGCAAATCAGTAAAATCCACGGCCAACCGAAGCGCATTCGGATAAATATGCGCTATCAGGCCAAGAGAATAGGGTCGGGCGACACGCACGCTTCACCGGAGGCAACGGTGGGCGTACCTATTGTTATCATGCCGCTATTCCACCCGGCTGCCGCACTGTATAACGGTGCCATGCGCCAGACGTTAATCGACGATTTTACTAAACTGCCTATTGTCCTGAGTAAGATTGGCTCAAAGTAAGATTAAAGATTGACGGTTCAGCAGCCTGAATCCGCGCTGTCTTGCCGGTTTCTCGAAAGCGTATGCACAATACAGCGTACGAACAATACTAAAGACCGGTAGAACCAAGCAGTACCATTCTAACCAAGCAAACAAAATATTCTAACCAAACGCTTCAACAACGAAGAACAGGAATGAAAAGGAGAAACTCCATGGAACCAACAAATAACTTACCCGAATCCCGTCCCCCCCAAAGAGACAACGCTCGGGACAATGTCCGGAACAGGCCGCGAAATAGTTCTGCGGCGCAAGGACAGGGCTCAAGCCAGAGCAGAAAAAAATCCTCCATGTCAGGCGGCGCACGGCGGGGCGGCCCGGCAAAACCGGGCCGGGGTCCCGCTCAGGCCGGTGCAAGGAGAGGTGCCAGCCAGCAGGACAACGGCGGTAACGGCAAAGGCGGCAATGACCGCGGCGCGGCATCATCCGGCGGCCGAAACGTATCTCGCGGCCAAGCCATCCGGGCCCAAAAACAGTCGTTGATGGACGCCCAGCGCATAGTCAACCAGTATGCCAGCGCCAGCAGTAGCGGTACCGCGAACAACACGAATGACCAGCAGCCGCGCCAGCGCCGCGCCAACTTCATAGATGAATCACCGCGGCTCAAGGTTATCGGTCTCGGTGGTATGGACGGCGGCGGTTCCAAAAACATGATTTTGGTCGAGTATGCCAACGACGCTGTTGTGATGGACTGCGGCAACGATCTCGGTGTAGACCTGCCCGGTATCAACTACGGCATAGCCGACACATCATACCTGGAAAGTATCAGCCACAAGGTCCGGGGGTATCTGATTACCCACGGCCATCTGGACCACATCGGCGGTCTGCCGCACATCGTACCCAAGGTGCCGGCGCCGGTTTACGGCTCGAAATTTACCATCGGCCGGGTCGAAGAGATTTTCCAGAACTTTGGCTTGCCGATGCCCGACGGTTTCGAACTCAACACGGTCATGATGAACGAAAACACCCATGAACGGCTCAAAGTCGGACAATTCTTCGTGGAACTCGTCCGTATTACGCACTCTATCCCGGGCAGTACCTGTATTGTCCTCGATACCCCGGCAGGCCGGCTCATCAATACCGGTGATTTCCGGTTCGACCCTGAGCCCCTTGACCACGAACGCAGCGATTACGAGCGGTTGAAACAACTTGGTGACGAGGGCGTGTTGGCGCTGCTTAGCGAGAGTACTACTGTCGAGCGTGCCGGCCGCACACCGTCAGAAAGCACTATCGAAAAAAGCTTTGTCGATATTATCGACCAGGCGCCGGGCCGTATCTTCATCGGTCTCTTCAGCACCAATATGAACCGCGTCCAGATGATTATTAACGCCGCCGTCCACCACGGCCGCAAGGTGGCCATGGACGGCCGCAGTATGGTCAGTACCTTGGAAATGGCCGTTCGCCATGGCTTCGTACGTATCCCGAAAGGCACCTTTGTGCCAATCGCCAACGTGCCGAATATGAAAGACAATGAAATCGTCGTTGTCTGTACCGGCAGCCAGGGCGAACCGAGCAGCGCGTTGCAGCGCATGTCGAGCGGCGACCACCGCCATATCAAGCTCAAAGAGCAGGATACGGTCGTACTGTCCAGTTCACCAATCCCCGAATCAGGCAACGACGCGCTGATCGGTACTATGGTCGATGGTTTGACCCGCAAACATGTCCACGTATTTGAGCATCGCAACCATGAACTCGACGGAGTCGGCCCGCTGCACGTTTCCGGCCACGCTTCGCGCGACGAATACGCGGAAATGATACAGATGACCAAACCGAAATTCTTCGTGCCGATATACGGCGCCTACCGCGTCAAGCAGCGCCACATCGAACTGGCGATAGAGCAGGGCATAGCCCGTGCCAACACGCTCAATGCCGAAAACGGACAGGTCATCGCCTTCTCACCCGACAAAATGGAGCTGGCCGGCGAAGTGCCGCACGGTACCGTCCTGGTCGATCAGACCGGCGCTATCGTCAGTAATGTGGTGGTCAAAGACCGCATCGTACTGGCGGAGGAGGGTCTGGTAGCTATTGTTCTGACAGTCGACAAAAAGTCAGGTGCGCTGTTGACCAGCCCGGATATTATCAGCCGCGGCTTTATCTACATGCGTGAGCAGGAAGAGATTATGACGGGACTGCGAGCCGAACTGCGCCGTGCTGTCCAACAGCGCTTCAAGCGTGTTGATCTCGACCGGTTCAAAGCCGAGCTGAAGGACCACATTACGCATTACCTATTTGAGCAGACCCAGCGCAGCCCGATCGTCATTCCAGTCATCAATGTTATCGGCTCCGGTAATGGTAAAGGTATCGAGGTCAAAACCGCCGCCAATGGCGGGTCAGCCAATGTCCGCACCAAAACCGCCGAACAAATCGCCAGCGAACAGGAAAAACGCTTCCAGGAAATGCGCGCCCGCCTGCTTACCCAGGATGCCCGTGTAGATTAGCGGTATCCCGATCTCTTACGCAAACCGTCCGACCCACACCCACTTTTTCCTTCCCGGGGACTGGACTGCCGAGTGCAGCCGGAGTGGCCGCAGG
>JBGTNV010000065.1:0-4344 GCA_041742875.1 Saccharimonadales bacterium (SeqCode)
GCCATAGAAAACCTGCGCCAGTCGGTCGATACGCTTATTATGAGTCCAAACGACAAGTTATTGCAGACCATAGACCGTCAGACTCCGCTGATGGAAGCCTTTAAAGTTGCCGACGATGTACTGCGTCAGGGCGTGCAGGGCATATCCGACCTGATCACCGTCCACGGGCTTATTAACCTCGACTTTGCCGATGTGAAGGCGGTGATGAGCAATGCCGGTTCGGCACTGATGGGCATTGGGCGGGCTGGCGGCGAAAACCGGGCGGTATTGGCTGCGCAACAGGCGATTGATTCGCCTTTGTTGGAAGTTTCAATCGACGGCGCCCGCGGCATCCTCTTCAATGTTATCGGCGGCAATGACCTGTCGATGCACGAGATCAATATGGCTGCCGAAACTATCACCGGTGCGGCCGACCCCGACGCTAATATTATCTTCGGCGCTACTATCAGCCCGGATATAGAAGATGAAGTGATTATTACGGTGGTAGCGACCGGTTTCGATGCGGCCTATTTCGCAAAACGCGGCCAGAAGCTTACCGGCCTGGAAGACGTGAGTCAGCCGACTCCGGCACTCTCCGCGCCGCTTGGCGCGTCAGCGGCTTCCGGACTCTCCAGTCAGACACAAACAGCCGGATCGGCCGGAGCGACTAGGCAAGAAGGCCAAACCGAGGAGGCTGCCATCAGCAGCATCGACTTGAATCTGGACGACGACAAGGCGGTTGCCGCGACTGACTTCACGTCTAAAGAGCCGATGCCTAATATTTGGACCATTGACGAACCGCATGATGATGAACCGGACGCCGCTGCGTCTGCCCGCGACCTCGACCGCCAAGTGCCGCCTCCGGCATCGGTGCCGCAAGGTGACGACAACCAACAGCATGGCTCCGGGTCCGCACCGTTTGCAGGTTCGGGTGACAATGACGAGCTCGAGAAGCCATCTTTTTTGCGAAGGTTGACCAAACGCAAAAAAGACTCGGGTGACGATAGCTGACTTGCGGTCGCGGTCCATGCAAAATCAAACAACCTGACGGGCAACCCTCCGGGTAGCAGGCAAAAATGGTAATAAGGCTAATAATCTAATAATAAAGAAGAGACGCGTGCGGGAGTTTGAGGTGTGGTGGTAATCCGATACGGATCAATGTACATCTTCTCAATCTCAACCGCACGCGGCAGACCCTCCGGATAACAGTCCAATCTGGATGAATTCCAGTTTGTCTGCTACCCGGAGGGTTGCCCGTCAGGTTGTCAGCTTTCTGACGCGCGTACCTTGGCCACCGGCTGCATGTACGGCTGGCTGAGATACGATATCTGGCTGTTTCGCAGGCGTATCGGCGCGACCAGGCGGAACATGATCAGCGACACCAAGATGGTCGTGAGCGTGGCTAGCGCCATCATCTCGATGGGGAAGGTTTGCATGACCCACCAACCAAACGCCAACGAGAACACCAGTACCAGCGCGTAGTTCAGTGTTTCCACGCCTTCGACAACGATCGAGACGATCACCAGTGCCAGCACCACCAGTGCTGTCACAACGAAAGCGTCGTGACTCCTCTCGCTGAACCTCACAATTATGTCGTAGACATGGTGCAACGATCGCCCAACGACCGGCCAGTTCAGGACTATTGTGAGGATCATCACCTGATAGGCGACGATCCGGCTCAGTCTGATTGACTGTAGGTGTTGCATGAGCTTGTTCACGGCACTTCCTCCATATTGAATATTGAGGGTGGGTATTGCCTTGCGGTGTACCGGTGTCGCGGGATGACCTCCTTAAAGGGCGTGAAGGATAGGACCTTCAGATAAGCTTGACGGACATATATAGTATACAATAATGCCGAAACATGTCAACTTTTTATCATTATACAGCACTTCTCCACAGCTACTACTTACGCCGCCGCGTACTAAATAATACAGCGATTAACTACAGAAAAGCGTTGCGCTAGCACTATATGTGCAGGTAATATAGAGGAACTAAGCGCTATATGTGGAGGGTAACCGCAAGCCTTATGCACGTTGTAATATGCCGGCAGCTACCAGGCGGTTGCTTGCGGTAGCTTTTGGAATAGTTCAAAACTGCCGGCTACCCGTTAATAGTTCAGGCAGAGGGGGCGATGTAAAGTGCCATGAAATGTTATGAGTGCCAGAGCGAGGACACCAAAGTCATAGAGTCGCGTGATGTAGCCGACGGCGAGGCGATCCGGCGGCGGCGGATGTGTCCGGCATGCAAAAATCGCTTCACTACCTACGAGCGGCTGGAACGGCCGCAGCTGGTGGTGATAAAAAACGGCGGTGTCCGCGAGCTGTTCAACCGGCACAAGCTACTATCGGGTTTGCTGCGGGCCAGCGAGAAGACGACGCTGACCAGCTTGCAGCTTGACCGGGTGGTAGCCGACATCGAACGCGAATTGTACGCCTGCGGCGAACCGGAGGTACGTTCGGCCCGGATCGGTGATCTGGCGATGGAGCGGCTGGCGCTGCTGGACGAAGTGGCTTATGTACGCTTTGCCAGCGTTTACCGGCGTTTCACCGATATCGCCGGCTTCGAGCGGGAGCTGACAAATATCAAACAACAGAAAAATATGCCGCAGCGTACCGTATCGGTGAAGGAGTAGCGCGATAGGACGAGGGGACTGCCTGATAAACTAATAAAGAACGACAGATAAAATCTTAAAAGCGGACAAAAAGAAACAAGTAACACAGGGCTGTACAAGCAGGCCGTCCGGAGCAGATGAGAGCGCTGGCGGATGGACTGACGGCCTAACTAAGGAGGGTTATAACATGACACAAACAACTGAGTTAAGCGTCGAGCGTATTTTTACTCCGGCCAAGAGCGAAGGTTACGAGGCGCTGGATTGGGCGAAGCGCGACTCCGTGCTGATGAACCCGCAGACCGGCAAACCGGTATTCGAGCAACTTGGTGTCGACTTTCCAGAGGGTTGGTCGCAGAACGCCATCAACATCGTAGCGCAGAAATACTTTACCGGTACGCCGGGTACCGAAGAGCGCGAATCGTCGCTGCGGCATCTGATCGACCGGGTGGTTGATACGGTTACGCGGCAAGGCATCCAGGAGGGCTACTTCGGCGCTGCCGAAACCGCCGAGAATTTCCGCGAAGAATTGAAGTACGTCCTGGCATCACAGCGGGCGGCCTTTAACTCGCCGGTCTGGTTCAATATCGGTGCGGCGAGCCGGGCGCAGCAGGCCAGCGCCTGCTTTATCCTGGCGGTCGAAGACACTATGGTTTCTATCCTGAACTGGTACCGTGAAGAGGGTATGATCTTCAAGGGCGGCAGCGGATCAGGACTTAATATCAGTTCAATCCGTTCCAGTGTCGAACCGCTTGGCAAAAGTGCCGGCACGGCCTCCGGCCCCCTCAGTTTCATGCGCGGTGCCGACTCCAGCGCCGGTGCTATCAAGAGCGGCGGCAAAACCCGCCGGGCAGCCAAAATGGTTATCCTGAATGCCGACCATCCGGACATTGTAGAATTCATTTGGTGCAAGGCGCGCGAGGAGCGCAAGGCACGCGATCTGGAAGCCGCCGGCTGGGATATGAGCTTGGACGGCAAAGACATCCATTCCGTGCAGTACCAGAACGCCAACAACTCGGTGCGTGTAACCGATGGCTTTATGAGGGCGGTCGAAAATGATGAGATATGGGAACTGAAGGCAGTGACCAACGGCAAGACGGTCAAAAAAGTCCGTGCCCGCGATATCATGCGCCAGTTCTCCGAGGCGGCCTGGGAATGTGCTGATCCGGGCATGCAGTACGATACTACCGTGAACCGCTGGCACACTACGCCGAATGCCGGCCGTATCAATGGCTCTAACCCATGCAGCGAGTACATGCATATAGACAACTCTGCCTGTAACCTGGCCAGTATCAATTTGCTAAAATATTTGCGCGATGACAACACCTTTAATATCGAAGCTTTCAAACACACCGTCGAGCTGATTTTTACTGCCCAGGAAATCCTGGTCGGCTACAGCGAATACCCGACCGATAACATTACCCGGAACGCCCGGGCTTACCGTGAGCTCGGCATCGGCTACGCTAACTTGGGTGCATTGCTGATGGCCCAGGGTCTGCCGTACGATTCAGCCGAGGGCCGCGCCCAGGCAGCTGCCATCACGGCGCTGATGACCGGTCACTCCTATGCCGTGAGCGCAAAAATCGCCCGGCGTGTCGGACCGTTTACCGGTTTCCATAAAGACCGCAAAGCCATGTTGAATGTCATCCGCATGCATCGCGAAGCCGTGTCTGACATTGATGCGGGTCTAGTCAGCGAAGAGCTGCTTAGTGCTGCCGCCGGTTCTTGGGATGAGGCGGTTGAGCTTAGTGAACTCT
>JBGTNV010000066.1:0-2740 GCA_041742875.1 Saccharimonadales bacterium (SeqCode)
CAAAGAACCCCCGGAAAACTATGCCTTTAGCTATTCTGATCACCCTGGCGGCTTCCACCTTGCTGTATTTACTGGTTGTGATTGTCGCCACAACTATAGTAAGCCCGGACGAGCTTGCCGAAAGCAGCGCTCCGCTGACACTTGTTTTCGAGCGCAGCGGCGCGAGTAACGTGGAAATCTTGAGCCTTATCGGCATGATCGCTACCATGAATGGAGTGATTGTGCAGATAATTATGGGGTCACGCATCCTATACGGCCTTGCTAGACAGGGTTGGCTCAGCGAAAAACTGGCGGCAGTCCACAGCAAAAACAACACGCCGGTCACGGCGACACTGGTAGTACTGGGGATGATGGTTGCCGGCACACTTCTGCTGCCTCTGATCTCGCTTGCACAGCTTACCAGCCTGCTGGTACTGAGCATATTTACGCTCGTCAATGTGTCGCTGATAGTCATTAAGCGGCGAGATCCGAAGCATCAGGGATATGTCACAGTACCGTCGTTCGTGCCGTATACAGGCACGGCATTATGCCTAAGCACGGTTGCTTACCAGCTATACAACTGGATTTAGCGTTTCGAGAGGCTTCACTACGCTGTGTTTTCGCGGGCAAATTGATACACTATATCTATGGCGAAAACTATTAGTGATACCCGTGTAGTTGTGACTTCTTTATGTGTTAGCATTTCTGACGTCGTATTAAACTTTGTAGTCGCGATGGTGACAGGCAGTACGGTCCTGCTGTCACAGTCATTGCAGGGTCTGTCGGATTTAATTACGGGCGGCATCCTATTACTGGGAGTCAGACGTTCGAAACGAAAAGCCGATACGAAATACCAGTTCGGCTACGGACGCGAGATCTTTTTCTGGGTGCTGATGGCCGGCGTGCTGATGTTCCTGGGAACAGGCGGACTGTCCTTGTACTTTGGCTACCAGCAATTCATTAGTCCCGGCGAAATCAACAGCATCTATCTAGGGTTAGGCATGTTGACTATCGGATTCTGTGCGAACTTTTACTCGTTTTACCAAAGCATACGCCGCCTCAGACAGACTAACAGCCGGGCAGACTGGTGGTGGCAGCTAAGGCATTCGAGCATCGTGGAAACCAAAGCTACGTTGCTGATAGACTTCTTAGGAACTGCGGCGGCGGCACTTGGTATTATCGCACTCGTCGTATTCGTATTTACCGGCAATGCCCGGTTCGACGGTCTGGGAAGTATTGCCATAGGCTTGTTGATGATGGTCGCGGCAGTCCTCCTAATCCGGGACGTGCGTGACTTGATTATCGGACGCTCGGTTGACACGCAGCTCGCTAAAAAAATTACCGACATCGCCCAATCGGCACCAGGCATCGTGTCGGTGCTTGACCTGCGTTCTATGTACCTCGGCTCCGGTAAGCTATTAGTGATAATCGAAGTCCATGTCCAAGATGGCTTCGATACGGACCGTATTGAAAAAATTGTAGACAACGTCAAACACCTGGTAAAACGTGACATACCCGACGTACACCATATCCAAGTTGAGATCGAGACGCCCGATAACGAATAAAGGCCGCGCATGATTAGGTCGAGTGTGCTTTCTGCATACACAAAGTCCGCCTCGCAAGGAAACTGGAGACAAACGGGAATTATCTGCCGATTGTAATTGTATCGCCGGCAAGTTTGCGGGCAAAGTAGCTGTCATGGGAGATATAAATGATGGCGCCTCGATAGGCTGACAGGGCGTTCTCAAGTTCTTCGATACTGGGAAGATCCAGATGGTTGGTCGGTTCGTCGAGGATGAGGATGTGCGGTTCGTTCACCAGCATACGGATAAGTTGGAAACGGGCCTTTTGTCCGCCGCTGAGACGCTCAACCGGCATTTCGCCGTCGCTGATAGGGTTAAAGAGGTAGTTGCCGAGCAGCTGGCTGACTTTTTTGTCGCTGACCGGCACGTTTTTGTCGTGCAGAACCTGCAGTACGGCTTGGCGCAGGCGCATCGGCAGATATGTTTCGTCGATTTCTTGTTCGTAGAGTCCGGTTTTAAGCTCGTTTTCTACCATAATGTGGCCGGCAAAGCGCTGTGAGGAGGTTTCTGTGCCAGCGGCTTTGGCCATAATAGCATCCACTAACGTAGTCTTACCGGCGCCGTTACGGCCGTGCAACCGCAGGCGTTCGCCTTCATGCAAAGAGAAGCTGACATCGCTGAAAAGCGGCTTGTCGTCGTAGCCTAAGCTTACCTTGTCAACCTGTACCAGCAAGCGCTCGGCATCAGCATCCGTGTCGCTTGCGGTCCGAGTGGACAGGCGGATGTTATGGGCCTTGTATTTTTGGTAGGCCGCGGTCATCTTCTCATTCAGCTCACCGGCCGATTCCTGGTCGATCCAGAATGACGGCCGCTCGGCTGTCTCCAGCTGCGCGAGCTCGGTCCGGGACTGCGTCTCTTGCGATTTGAAGCGGCGGATAGTACCCGGATCGCGGGCTTTTTCTTTCAGACGCTGGAAGCGGATAATATTTTCGCGCAGATTGATGATCCGGCGCTGTGTCAAGTCATATTCGTTGACCTGGGACGTGATCTGGTTTTTGTTGGTCTTCAAGTACTGTCCATAATTGCCCCGGAACGAAAAAGCCCGACCGTCGCGCACATCAATGATACGATCGACTTCCCGCAGCACGTCACGGTCGTGGGTGATAACCAGCACAGCTTCCGGGGCAGCATTGAGCCACTTAATAAAAGCTTGTTTGGCGATGTAGTCCATGTGGTTG
>JBGTNV010000067.1:0-5124 GCA_041742875.1 Saccharimonadales bacterium (SeqCode)
CGCCTGTGCTTCGGTGCTCAGTATTCGAACGAACTGCACTAAAATGCGTAAGTCCTGTACACAACGGACATAACAAAAAACCCGCCGGTGAAGGCGGGTTTTTTTGCGCAGTGCGCGAGTGGTACTAAGACGGAGGAATTAACCCCGGCGGCGCAAGCGCAGCAAGTTGGCTGCGTAGCCCAGGCCGGTCAGACCGGCGAATGATGCGGCTACGACGGCGCCCGGACCTGCTTCCGGCAAGGTAACAGGCTGCTCGGTAACAGGGGCGGTGACAGGAGTCACAATCTCTGTAACAGGAGCTGTAGCAACTGTCTTAACTACTGGCTTAGCGGGAGTTTCTTTGATTTCCTTAACAGGTTTAACGGTAACAGGGTTCTCCTTAACAGGGGCTTCGGTCTTCTTGCAGGTTTCACCGGGCTTGCCGACTTCAACCTTCTGATTGCCATTTTCGATCTTAACGTACTTACCACACTTGTTCTTGGTAACTTCTACGGTCTGATTGCCGTTTTTGATGGTGACATATTTGATTTCACCGTTCTTCTGGACTTCGACTACTTGGTGGCCGTTCCGAATTTCAACTTGGGTCTGGCTGCCGTAAGTAGCGAATACTGGGCTAGTGACCGCACCGGCTACCATAACGGCGGCGATGCTGACACCTGCAATCAATTTAATCTGGTTCATTTCACTCTCCTTCGCTTAGTTTCGGGCTCCACCCGACTTAACACAAGCATAATACAACAGAATACAACAATTGTCAATAGTATGGTAGAGAAAGTTCTTTGGATGAATAGCTGCAAGCTGCAGGCGTGAACCAAACACCAGCTCAGGAAATCATAGAGCCCGTCGCATATCTCAATAACGGCTAATACTGTCATACAGTATTAAGCCGACAGCAGCCCCGGTTTTCTTATCTAATCTTTGCATGATCCGTTTGGCGACCGTCAAGGCCATGGCCGAAGTGTTGCCCGCGGCAATGTCGGGGTAATCGGCATTAAACTGGTCGCGTACGAGGTCCCGAGGTTGCGGCGCAACAACATCTATGCCGTCCAATACCTGCTTGTCTTCTGCTCGGGACGAAACCTTGAAAGTGATAGGCGTACCGCTAGCGCTGGAGCCGAAGGAGTCATGGGCTGAGTAGCGGCGGAGCATGGGATGAATGCCGTAGTAATCATCATAGGCCGGGTGGTTTCGGGCGTCTTCGACGCCAAAAAATGCGGCTTGCGGCTGATGCATACGAAAAACCGGCACATTGCCATGGATAGAAGTGCCGTTACCTACGGCTAATACGACCGCGTCCAATCTAATGTCGCCGAGCTGTTGTACCATCTCCTGACCGATAGTGCTGGCTGCTTCGACCGTTACTTGATTGGCTGAATGGTTAGGAAATACGATATGACGGCCATCGGGGTGGGTAGCCGAGAGCGCCCTGTATCTGTCGGTGTAGTGTTTTTTGATTTCCCAGCCTTCCTTTCCCAGGCTCCTGAGCCTATTTACCATAGCCGTAGCTGCTTCAGGAATATAGCCGTCTACTATCTCAAGTTCGACTCCGGGTAGCTGCATCGAAGCCCGGCGCTTTTCAGTCAATTCCGGAGCTCGGATGTGCACCTGATACCCCATAAGCGGGCCGTGGACAGCCAGCTGGCTGCCCAGACTGCCGGAAGTGGTTTCGTCCAATACCGTGAATCCGGGGAAGATAAGCTTGGCATCTTCCATAACCCGCAGTGCGTGCAGTTGCCGGTCGCAATGCGAGCCGGTCAAGCTTTGCAGTTCCAGTTTGGCATAGACCGTACCGCGGGCATCATCGAATTCGATAGCTTGCAGGGCGGTGCCGCCGACCAAGCTGCCCAGGCGGTTGTACTTGTCTGTGCGGCTCAAATCCTCCCAATCGGGCGCGCCGACTTCTGCCGCCAGCAACTTTTCTTGCATGTCCTCAGGGTAAGCCGGCAATAGCTCAGCCGCAGCGTAAGGTTCGTAATTCATCTAGCGGTTTACCATATTGATCATCTCGTTGTCTCCGTCACGTTGCAATAGTAGGCCGGATGGGGCGCAATAAGCCAGACAAAGTAGCAAGTTTTAATAATTTTATGTTAAACTAATACAATGAGAACCGTGAGCAAGGCTATGCACTACCGTCAGGTATTCGGATTAACGCCGCAAGAAGCAGCTCTATATGAATTGCTGCTATCAAAGGGCCAATTATCGGCCCGGCAGATAGCTCATGAACTGGGATGCTTGCCAAACGCAGTCTACAGATTGGCCCGTGTTCTGGCAACGAAACAATGTATAGTCGTCCGAAAAGGCTGGCCGCGGACATTTGAACCCGTGCAGTTGCCGGTTGCGCTGCAACAGGCTTCGTTCTTGCGCTCGCAGCAACAGGCGCGTGCCTATGACCAATTAGTCGGCCCGGCAATGGCCAAGATGTCATCAAACCGACCCAATGTCCGACAGACTGCTCGGCCCACAGATATAGAAATAATCGCCGGCAGGCAGGCGCTGTACGATCGCTATATTGTCGAGGCACAGCTGGCACAGATAGAAATCCTAGCCTTCACCATTGGTATTGCCTACAATGACGCACTTGAGCAAGTGCAGCGCGATGCCCGGGCCCGCGGCGTGGATGTCCGGCATGTGGTGCAAAAAATCGACAGCCAGAACTACTACATCGTGGAACGCTGGCGCCGCTTAGGTGTAAAGCTCCGCTATTATCCTACCCAGTCCGGTTTCCATCTGATGGTTTTCGATGGCCGGACCGTGATTATGACTCTCAGCAGCCCCGATGATACCGAAGACCGCACCAGTTTGATCATCACTAGTCCTGCCGCCGCAGCCGCGCTGCGCGACTATTTTTATGACATTTGGAGCAAATCCAAGCTAGTGGCATTCTAACAGCAGCTGACTAGCCCTTTGTCGTTGCTCCTTTTGCCGATGCCGCCGATGCCGATGCCATTGACAGCAGGGGAAGCATCCGGTAGTATTAGAACTATCCCCGCCTCGCCCAAGTCTCACGACCCGGCGGGGTTTTCAGTTCCAGCCGGCGTCTCATCCAGAGTCACTCCATCTTTCCTCCATCTTCTCTCTAATTGGGCGTATGGTAGGATAGACACATGCGGACGGTGCTGTTTATAGACGGGGAAAACTTCCAGAAAAAAACCAAGCAGGTGTTTCGGGCGCAGGGAATCGGCTGGGATGACCGCCGTTTCGGCCGGATTGATCTCGCCGGCCTCGTATCGAGCGTTTTCCCGGATATCAAGCCCGGTTCGAATAAGCATGCTATTAGATATTACGTTGCCCGCCTTCATGTATACCCCGAAACACGCCAGAAATCAGACCAACTGGTGGCCTTGCAGCGGGCACTCAAATCAAACCTGGAAAAACAGAAGGTGGAGTTTATAATGAGCGGCGATGTGCGCATGTTCCACGTGTCCGATAAGCAAGTGATTTTCAAGGAAAAAGGCGTTGATGTGCGGTTGGCGGTCGATGCGGTGGGCTTGGCGGCCGACAAGCGTATCAAAACAGCTATCATCTGTAGTTCTGACTCGGATATGCAGCCGGTGGTGCAGGAGCTGAAGCGCCGCAAAGTACGGGTAGTGTACCTCGGATTCCAGGTGCAGCCGAACAAAGGCTTGGTTTTCACCTGCGACGAGACGGTTCTGATCCGTAACAGTGAGCTGGTCAAATTTATGCCTGCAAGTGTGCCAAAGAAGATCGCTATTAAGCGATATGATGAAGAAGCCTAGCCGGGCAATACGAGCAAAAACGCCAGAGTAGGTATCGCTGACCGACATGCATTTTAGTTTTTGACTCCTGCGGAACTCGCTTAGACAAGCCTCCGTTCAGACAGTCCTCGGTGTCAAAAGCAAAAATGCATAGCAGCGGCTATTGATAAATAATAGCATATGTTGTATAATAGATCTCTATGGCATATCAGGTAGAGCGTACCGCGAGAGGTGAGGAATCCCGGCCCCGTTTGGCGGTAGCGCTGACGCTTTGTTCGGTGCTGCTGTTGAGCGGCAGCACGAAAAGTCCGGTTGCTGAACATCCCGACCGGATACCGGTTCAGGATGACGTCAGGGCAGCGGCCGCATCACAAGCTGGTGCTATCGCTTGCATGCTGACGGCGAAACGCACCGGAGCGGAGACAGTATTCGGCGGCGAAGGATTTGATAATGATGTCTTCGGACCGGATTCAGACGGGGCCGCACCGGCAGATTTCCCCCAGCCCTTAGTCGTGGCCGCTACGAGGCATGCCGGCAGTGGTACTGTTTCGTTCAGAGCAAAGCCGGGGCGGGATTCGGACGGCGGTTCGTTGGTCATGCTGGAGCTGGCTTTTTCATCTGACCATCCGCTTCGTCAGTCGGCACTTACTCATGACGTCATATCGCAGCCGCTCGGTCCGGCCGATATTGATATTCAGCGTGCTAGTATACAGAATGCTGATGGCAGTATCGCTTCGGGTCTTGCCTATGACGGCAACGCGTTACTGCCGTTCCATGCCCTGGATGCAGGAGCTGCAAGGCAGGAGGCAACCGGCGCCGATGTTCGCGCATGGGACATACAGGCTGACGCGGCGCTCCGCAATCTGGCTGACCAGGCCGGGCTTCCCAACTGCTATCCCCAATAGATTTCTAATGCGTTGCAGTGCGGTTCAGGTGTATACCGCTGCAACCGGTGAAAATGCTATAGTAGATGAGACAATGAAGACAGTCATTTTTGATTTTGACGGTACGATAGCCGATACATTCGTGACATCGGTACGGATATTCGAAAAAATGACCAAGCGGGTCACGCCGTTTAGTGATGAAGATATCCTCCGTCTGCGCGGACTGACAGCACTACAGCTGGTGCGTGAACTGCGCATTCGGCCGTGGCGGGTGCCATGGATGCTGGTGCGTGGCCGGGCCCTGATGCGCAAGCAGATGGAGGCGGTCGTGGTGTTCGAAGGCATTGAAGAGGTGCTGCAGCAGCTGAAAGCTGCCAAAATACCAATATACATTATGAGCTCCAACAGTCCCGGCAATATCCGCAAACTCCTGAGCCGGGTCGGTCTGGACAGTTATTTCACCCGTATTTACGGCAATGTCGGTCTGCTCGGCAAGGCCAAAATGCTGCGCTTTATCACCGCCA
>JBGTNV010000068.1:0-3164 GCA_041742875.1 Saccharimonadales bacterium (SeqCode)
GGCCACCCGAAAAAAACTTCTGCGGACTTTCGGCAGCATGCGCGGTATCATGCAGGCTCGTGATTGGGAGCTCGAGAAAGTTATCGGCGAAAAGAAAGCCGTTATTCTTCGCCAATACCTTCGTCCGCTCAAGCGGGATCAGAAGCTTACATCCCAGGAGACAAATAGTTAAAAACTAAACTGCAAACGCGTAATCCCTGGCCTCAATCGATGCGTCGGAAGCGGGAGGTGGCTAGCTTGTCGAGCGGATCCCATAAGTGCTTAGCTTTTTTGTGGGTCAGGGTGCTTAGTTTGAGCAAGCTGATCATCAACATGCTCAGGCCGGTGCAGAGCAGGGCCTTGACCAGTTGCATGAGAATATTATCCTGAACATCCATTAAGAGTACAAAACCCATGGTAATGCTGAAAAGTACGAGCATAATCAGCCATTCGTTGCTGAATACTTTGTTGCCGAGCTGCTGTGCTAGCTGCGAACGGTTCTGCTGGTTGGCGACCAGGCCGTCCAAAATCTTTTCGACTTGTTCCGGTGCCTTGCCGTCATATTCCAAGCAGTAGGTAATGAGCGCTTCGTACTCGTCGGCGCCTTCGGCCGGTTTGCGCTGACGGAAGCTGGCGGAAATGTAGGCTTCGAACATGTCTTGCAGATGGTTGCGGCTTTTGCGCGGTAACTTCTTGGTTTTTAGGAGCATATCGAACAAGGCATTGGCCTCAGCGCGGATAATCCGGGCTAATTCGTCGGTGCGGGTTTTTTGTGCGGACAGTACAGGTGCAATATAAAAACCGTACAAAAATGAGTTGACTGAAAACAGCGTGAGGCTGGCGCCGGAAAAGGTGGTTCCCTTCAGTAAAAGCGCCAGGTCGAGGAACAGGAAGAAAAAGAGCGCAAAAAACCAGCTTAGCCGGATCTGCAAGAGAAATTTCATGGTGTCAGTATATCATGCTTATGGCAGAAATTATGACCGGACTCTGACTAGAAGTGAGCGTGGATCAGCCAGGCGACGTAACCTGACCCACATGCACCTTTTCCTTCCCGGGGCACGCTCCGCGCGGCGTGGCCTGCGGTCACTCCGGCAGCACTCGGCAGTCCAGTCCCCGGGAAGAAAAAAGTGCATGTGGGTCAACGACGTAACGTCCAGCTTTACTGGTACGCTATACTATGTATTTGTAGTTGATGGTACTGATCGTAGTAATCGAGATTAATGGGCGGGATTTATTGGAATAAATAGTATGGGTGATAGGTTTGACACATTCGACACGGGGTTTTTTAGCGGTAACCGGGCGCGGTTGCGGCAGCGGTATGGCGGCGCGGCGCCGATAGTGGTGACGGCCAACGGTATGATGCAGCGCAACGGCGATTGTCCTTATAGATTCCGGCAGGATTCGAACTTTTGGTATCTGACCGGTATTGCTGAGCCTGACATTGTGCTGGTAATGGACAAAGACAAAGACTACCTGATAGTGCCGTCCCGCGATATCGTACGGGAAGCGTTTGATGGCGTAGTAACGCCGGAACTGCTGAGCCGGAGATCCGGTGTGGAAATGGTACTCGACGAAAAAGAGGGCTGGCGGCATCTTGGCAGCCGCTTGAAGCGGGTTAAACGTATAGCGACACTGCATGCGGCGCCAGCTTACATCGAGCGGCAGGCGTTTTATACCAATCCGGCCCGGGCGACGCTCTGTCGCCGGTTGCGCGACTACAACGATACGATAGAACTAGTGGATCTGCGTGAACATTTGATGCGCTTGCGTTCGGTCAAACAACCGTCCGAACTTGAAGCTATACAGCAGGCTGTCGATGTGACGATAAACGGGCTTGCCTATGTTACGGATCGGAGCCGGCTAGCGGAGTATGGCTATGAGAATGAAATAGAGGCCGATCTTACCCGTGGGTTCCGCCGGGCAGGCTGCGGCCACGCTTTTGATCCGATCATTGCCAGCGGCGAGCGGGCCTGTCAGATGCATTACCTGGCTAACAGCGGACCGCTCGTATCCGGCGAGTTACTTGTGCTCGATGTCGGTGCCGAAGCCGGCCATTATGCGGCTGACGTAGCCAGGACGGTGGTGTTGGGTGAGGGCGGTCCAACCCGGCGCCAACAGCAGGTGTATGACGCGGTCCGCGCCGTACAAGAGTACGCGCTGACGCTGTTGAAACCCGGCACGGTCAATGTAGATTACGAAAAACTAGTTGAGCACTATATGGGCGAGAAACTACGTGAGTTAGGCGTCATTAAAACAGCCAGCCACGAGGCAATACGCAAATATTTTCCCCATGCTACGACGCACTTCCTTGGACTGGATGCCCATGACACGGGAGATTATCGCCAGCCTATGGAGCCGGACATGGTGATGGTCTGCGAGCCGGGAATCTATATTCCGGAGGAGAAAATCGGGGTAAGGATCGAGGATGTCGTTTTGATTACGGCTTCGGGCTGCCGGGTGCTAAGCGGCGAACTGCCGCATCGTTTGCTATAAGTGCAGGTATTACGCGTTTGCACATTTTGAGCGAAAAGACTGTGCTCCTCACTCCATCGTACTGTTAGTACGATTACGCTCCGGTGCTCGCTTTTCATCTCAAACTGCACTAAACGCGTAATACCTGAAGTGGATGCGGAAATCCTGTATAATGGCCGGTAAGGCATAAAAAGCATGAAAAATCCGTTCTCTAGGTTTCTGGTTCGTTGGTTCGTATGCGGTTTGGGGCTGTGGATCGCCGCCGGGCTGCTCGGCGAAGGTATTTCCTACCAGAGCGAGCTTCGGGTCATCGTTGTATCCGGACTGGTATTGGCGCTAATCAATACCATTATCCGACCGATCGTGATCATATTGAGCCTGCCCGCCATTCTATTGTCCCTGGGCCTGTTCATGATTGTAGTCAATGGATTGATGGTATTACTGGTAAGTTGGTTCTATGAGCCGTTGCATATCACGAACTTCTGGGCGGCTATGCTTGCGGGTATTATTATCGGCCTGGTAAACTACTTAGTATCGGCTATTCTTGATAACCGGCGAGACGCATGAATGTCACTACATTTTGGCCGAAATCTTCCGCTTCGCTGCTCGCCGTACCTTTCTGGTACGCCTCCGCTGCGATGCTCAGCTTTCAACCAAACTGCAGCAACCTTCATGCGTCCGTTCCTAAACGTACACCATGATTGATAGTGAAA